>NZ_LDQC01000040.1 GCF_001475545.1 Curtobacterium luteum
GCCCGGTGGCCTTGACGTTGTAGAGCGGCAGCTGCACGGTGCCGTCCTCGTCGACGACGACCGTCGAGCGGATCGTGCCGGTGACGATCTTCCCGTAGTTGTTCTTCTCGCCCCAGGCGCCGTACGCCTTGTGCACCTCGAGGTCGGGGTCGCTCAGCAGCGGGAAGGTCAGGGCCTGCTCGTGCCGGAACTTCGCGAGCGCGGGCAGCTCGTCCTTCGACACGCCGAGGACCTCGTAGCCGGCCGCCTGCAGCGACGACATGTTGTCCCGGAAGTCGCAGGCCTCCGTCGTGCACCCCGGGGTGGACGCCGCCGGGTAGAAGTACACGATGACCTTCTTGCCGCGGAGGTCGGACAGCGTGTGCTCGGTGCCGTCCTGGTCCGGGAGGGTGAAGTCGGGGGCGGTGTCGCCGGCAGCGAGACGGTCGGTCATGGTGCTCCTGTTCGATCGTGGTGCCCGGTGGTCGTGAGCACCCGGAAGCCATGCTATTGTTGTTTCCCGTTGCAGCACGGTGAAACGGAACGCAGCGAACGCACCTCTAGCTCAATTGGCAGAGCAACTGACTCTTAATCAGTGGGTTCTGGGTTCAAGTCCCAGGGGGTGCACCAGCAAGGCCCCGGTCCGAACGGACCGGGGCCTTCGTCGTTCCCGGAGTCGGACGACCGGGAACGGCGACACGCCCGAGTGGTGGCCCGGACCCGAATTCAGTCGCTGCGGACGTCGACGATCCGCTCCTCGCCGAACACCGGGTCGACGGCTCCCGCCGACACCGCCGCGAGGTCCGCTCGGAGGTGCTCCCGTTCGGCAGCCGGCACCCACAGCTCGAACGCAGCGACGGCCCCGTACGCCGGGTCGCCGAGGACCGCGTCGTGGTGCCGGACCCACTCGCGGAGCACGTTGTCGATCCGCCCGGCCTCGGCGTGCGGGACCGCGACCGTCGCGCGGGTCAACGACCGTCGCGGCACGACGGTCGCTCGATCGAGGGCCTCCGACACCGAGGTCGAGTAGGCACGGACGAGTCCGCCCGCCCCGAGTTTCACCCCGCCGAAGTACCGCGTGACGACGGCGACGAGGTCGGTGAGGCCTCGCCGACGGAGGACCTCGAGCATCGGGACCCCGGCGGTGCCGCCCGGTTCGCCGTCGTCGGAGGAGCGCGCCTGGTCCCCGAGGACACCGGTCACCATCGCCGTGCAGTGGTGGCGCGCGTCCCAGTGCCGCTTCCGGACCTCCGCGATCACCCGGTCGGCGTCGGCGACGTCCGCGACGGGTGCGACGACGGTGATGAAGCGCGACCTCGTGACGACGACCTCGTGCTCGACCGGGGCGGCGATCGTGGAGGGGAGGGGCGCGCTCACCGGATCGAGGCTACCGGCGCTAGCATGACCTGCACTGCTGACGACCGGGGAGGAGCCGGATCGACATGGACCGCGTCGTCGACGACCGCGGAGGCGCGCTGGACGCCCCGGAGCTCGCCCGACGGCTCAGCCTGCTGCTCGACTTCGAGGAGGCGCAGCGCGGTTCCCCCGTGCCGTTCGCCGCGGTGGAGGAGTACGTCGCGGCCCACGGAGGCTCGCTCTCACGGGCGAAGTGGACGTACATGCTCTCGGGAGACGGCCGGCGCAACCGCGACTCCGGTCTGCTCCGCCTGCTCGCCGGGTTCTTCGAGGTCGACGAGCGGTTCCTGCTCGAGGACAGCGCGGTCCCGGAGCGGATCAGCGCGCAGCTCGCCCTCGTGCGCTCGCTCCGGACGGCGCGGGTGAGCGGCTTCGCGGCCCGGACCTTCCCGGGGGAGCTCTCGGCCGACGCGCTGCGGCGGATCGCCGAGGTGCTCGAGGAGGAGTCGCAGCGCGGGAGCGTCGCGTGAGCGCCGACCTCGTCGAGGCGTTCTGGGCACGGGCGGCGGCCGAGGGCTGGTCGGACGTCGACGACGCCGTCGCCGCGGCAGCCGCGATCGTGGGCAAGCCGATCGTCGTCCGTGAGGAGGCGTTCCTCGCGGAGGAACCCGTGTGCGGCTTCGTCGCCACGCTCGAGCACCGGCACCTCGTGATGATCTCGCCGACGCCGTCGCCGACCTTCCGGTCGTTCGTCATCGGGCACGAGCTCGGGCACGTGCTCCATCGACACCAGGAGGCCCAGGCGCAGTCGGCGTACATCCGCGACGTGATCCCGGACCTGCCGGAGTACAAGGTGGAGCGGGCGATGGCCCGCGGCCTGTTCGACAACGCGTTCGAACGGGAGGCCGAGCTGTTCGCCGACCGGCTGGCGCAGGTCATCCGTGCCGCCCGGACCCGTCCGAGCGACTTCCGCGGGGTCTTCGGATGAGCCCCGACCGCCACCCGGTGGTGCCGCGGTGATCCTGGCCGTCGCCCAGGCGCTCCTGCTCGTCGTCGGCACCGTCGTGTTGTTCGTCCTCCAGCGGGGCCAGGACCGCACCCTCGCCGTGACCTTCCTGCTCTTCGCGGCGACGATCGTGACGAACGTCGACCCGCTCTACCGGTGGGTCGATCCGCTGTTCGGCGGGTTCAACCTCGTCACGGTGGTGAGCGACTGCCTCATGGTCGCGGGGACGAGCACCCTGCTGTGGGGCGTCGCGAAGGCCGTCGGCTTCGGTGGGCGCTGGCTGCGCAACGCGATCGTCGTGGTGTTCGGGGTGGTCCTCGTCGTCGTCGTGACCGCCTTCACCGTGCTCGAGAAGCCGCCGACCACGACGACGTTCATGCTCGATGCCGGGGCGCACCCGGCTGCCGTGGTCTACTCGGTGTCGCAGACGGTGTACCTCGGCGTGGCACTCGGCGCGACCGGGTCCATCTGTCTCCTCCGCCTCGGCGAGGCCCGCGGGGTGGTCGACCGGATCGGCCTCTGGGCGCTCGTGCTCGGCGGCGTGCTCGGTGTGGTCCGCATGGTCGTGGTCGTCGTGATGGACGTCGCGCACCTGGTCGGGGACCTCGCCGTGACCCGGGCGCTCGCGCTGCCGTACGACGTCACGACGCCGGGCGCTGTGCTGTGCGTCGCGTCGGGGATGCTCCTGCTCGTCATCGGCCACCAGGTGTGGCGTGCCCGTCGGACGGGGACGGTGGAGCGGGCGATCCGGAGCCTGCAACCGCTCCACGACCGGATCGGGACGGACAACGCGTACCCGGCGACCTCCGACCCGGAGACCCGCCTGAGCCGCACGATCGTCGAGATCAACGACGGGGCACGCGCCAGCCGGACGGTGCTGACGCCGGAGGAACGCGCGGTCCTCGCCGCGGCCGAGGGGGCGCTCGACCCAGCCTGAGGTCGACGGTCGCCGAGCCGCCGTGTAGGGTCTGTAGCAATTGCTACAGACCGGTGGGTCTCGACCGCGTTGGGGGCGGCCGAGCCCCGCCGGTCGGCACGGCTCCAGCTCGCACGTCGGCAGCGGTCGTTACGATCGGCTCGTGCTCGTCTTCGCCGCCCTCGTCCTGTTCATCGGCGCCGTGTTCAACGTCGTCGCCTGGCCGCGCTTCTTCCAGCGCGTCGCGAAGGACCCGCGGGCGCGGGACGCCGCAGGCCGGCCGACGACGTTCTGGCGGGTGCACTTCGTCCTCGTCGTCACCGCGCTCGTGATCGCGGTCGCGTCGGTCGTGGCGGGCATCCTCGTCTTGATCTGACCGGCGGCCGCGCAGCGGACGCATGCAAGCCGCCCGTCGCATCGCGCGCGCGCAGTGGATGCCCGCACGCCCGCCGTCGCGTCGTGCTCACGCAGCGGCCAGGAGGCCCGTGGCGGCGCCGCCACGGGCCTCCCAGCCGCCCTCGTGACGGGTTCGGCGACGCGAGCCGGCAGCTCGACGACGCTGCCGCGGTGAAGGGGCGGAGCGACTGAGCGCCGTCCCTCCACGACACGACCGTCGTCGCACGACGACGGCGTCGTCGTTCCGCGTCGACGTCCGAACGGCGGACGTCAGTCCGTCAGGGGCGGCCCGAGCACCCGTCGGAGCGCGTGGTCGGCGACGCGTTCGTCCGTGGTGTCGAGCAGCACCCGGAACGTGTCGTCGTCGGTGACGAACTCGACGCACACCGCGTCGAAGTCACACGGCTCGATGCGCCACCCCCGCACCGACGCCATCGGGACCTCGGTGCGACCGGGCCGCTCGTAGCTGGTCTCGGCGGTGACCCGGTCGTGGAAGACACGCACGCGGCCGAAGGTGCCGCGCCAGGTCAGCTGCAGGTCGAGCGAGGGGATGAGCGACGGGTCCGGCACCCGCCGATGCTATCGGCGGAAGCCGGACCCGTCACGGTCGTCCGGAGGACGTGTCACTTCCCGGACTGGTCGCCCGTCCCGTCGCGACGCACCTGGTTCGCGGGATCGCGTCCGGTGATCGGGTACGGACCCGTGACGCCCTCACGGAGCGCGGCGATGCGGAGGATGCGGTCGCGCTGCAGGAACCAGCCGACGACGAGCAACGGGATGATGATCACGAGCGACGCGATCGTGAACGTGCCGACGGGCCAGTCGATGGCCATGAGCACGACCACCGAGGCGAGGAACGCCAGGGTCAGCCACGCCGTGACCGGGGCGCCGGGCAGGCGGAAGGTCGGTTCCTTCGCGAGGCCCTGCTTCGCCCAGCTCCGCAACTTCATCTGGCAGAGGATGATCGTGCCCCACGCCGTGATGATGCCGAGGCTCGCCACGTTGAGGGCGATCTCGAACGCTTGCTTCGGCACGAAGTAGTTGAGCACGACGCCGACGACGGTGAACCCCGCGGTGAGCAGGATGCCCGCGTAGGGGACGCCGCCGCGCGACATCTTCGTGGTCCACTTCGGCGCGGAGCCGTTCATGCCCATCGAGTGCAGCGCGCGGCCGGTCGAGTACAGGCCGGCGTTCAGCGACGACAGCGCCGCCGTGAGCACGACGAAGTTCATGATCGACCCGACGATGCTCCCGACCTGCGGGTTGCCGATCGACGAGAAGAACGTCACGAACGGGCTCTCGCCATCCTTGTAGGACGTGTACGGCAGCAGGAGCGACAGCAGCACGACCGAGCCGACGTAGAACACCGCGATGCGGAACACGACGGAGTTGATGGCGCGCGGGATGACCTTCTCGGTGTCCTGCGTCTCGCCCGAGGCCGTCCCGACCAGCTCGATCGCCGCGTACGCGAACACGACGCCCTGGATCACGAGCACCGCGGGCAACAGGCCGTTCGGGAACACGCCGTCGTTGTTCTGCAGGATCGAGAAGCCGGTCTGCACCGCCTGCCCGCCCGCCTCGACGGGGAAGGCGAAGACGAGCCACACCAGGGCGACCACGAGGAACGCGACGAGGGCGGCGACCTTGATGAGCGCGAACCAGAACTCGAGCTCGCCGAAGACCTTGACCGCGACGAGGTTGGCCGCGAGGACGACGACGAGCGCGATGAGCGCCATGAGCCACTGCGGCGCGGAGGTGAACGGCTTCCAGTACTGCATGTAGAGCGCGACCGCGGTGGTGTCCACGATCGAGGTCATCGCCCAGTTCAGGAAGTACATCCACCCGGCGGCGTACGCGAACTTCTCGCCGTAGAACTCGCGGGCGTACGAGATGAACGACCCCGAGGACGGGCGGTGCAGCACGAGCTCGCCGAGGGCACGGAGGATGAAGAACGCGAAGATCCCGGCCACCAGGTAGGTGATGGCGAGCGCGGGGCCCGCGGAGTTGAGCCGTCCACCGGCACCGAGGAAGAGGCCGGTGCCGATCGCCCCGCCGATCGCGATCATCTGCAGTTGCCGGGGCTTCAGACCGTGCTGGTAGCCCTCCTGCTCGTGCGAGAAGTCCTGCGCGGGGGCGCGACGGGCTCCCGTGTCGTTCTGCGCTGTCATGCGCGACACGCTACAGGTGCGAGCGACCCGGGGTGGCCCACAACCCGCGGCGACACCCGGAGCAGACCGGCCGTCGCCGTCCCGTCCGGCTGGACCACACCGCTCCTCGACTTGGTTGCATGGGGGGATGGACATCCTCCTCCGACTCCTCGTCGCGGTCGGGTTCGCCCTGCTGGTCACGGCCGTCGCCGCGCTCGTCACCCACCTCGTGTTCCGCTCCCTCGCCCGCCGGGAGCGATGGGCGTCCGTGCTCTCGCGTCGGACGAAGCACCCGTTCCGGACCGTGCTCCTGATCGCCCTGCTCTGGACGGCCTTCGCCGCCAGCGTCCCGGACACCCGCACGTACCCGTGGCGTGACGAGGTCTCGCACGTGTTCCTCATCGCCGTGATCGGCACCGGCTGCTGGCTCGCGTGCGAGGTCGCGATCTTCCTCGAGTCCCTCGGCCTCCACCGCTACCGGACGGACGTTCCCGACAACCGCGTCGCCCGCCGCGTCAAGACGCAGGTGCTCGTGCTGCGCCGCCTCACCGTGGCGGTGCTCGTCATCATCGCCGTCGGGGCGATCCTGCTGACCTTCCCCGGGGTCGAGGCTGCAGGCGCGAGCGTCCTCGCGTCCGCGGGGCTCATCTCCGTGATCGCCGGGCTCGCGGCGCAGTCGACGCTCGGCAACGTGTTCGCCGGCATGCAGCTCGCCTTCTCCGGGTCCATCCGGGTCGACGACGTCGTGGTGGTCGAGCAGCAGTGGGGGAGGATCGAGGAGATCACCCTGACCTACGTCGTCGTGCACCTCTGGGACGACCGCCGCTTCGTGCTCCCGTCGACGTACTTCACGAGCACCCCGTTCGAGAACTGGACCCGGACGAACAGCGAACTGCTCGGTGCCGTCGAGTTCGACCTCGACTGGCGGGTCCGGCCCGGCGACATGCGGGCCGAGCTCGAACGGATCCTCGAGCGGACCGAGCTCTGGGACCGGCGGGTCCAGGTGCTCCAGGTCACCGACGCCGTCCAGGGGTTCGTGCACGTCCGCGTGCTCGTCACGGCGCACGACGCCCCGTCGCTGTTCGACCTGCGCTGCTACGTCCGCGAGGAGCTCGTCGCCTGGATCCAGCGCACGCACCCGGACGCGCAGCCCGTGCAGCGCGTGCTCATGGTCGAGGACGTCGCCGCGCCGCGGCGACGCGGTGCGTCGACCGCCGCCTCGTCGGCGCTCTTCGGTGGCGACCACGACGAGCGCGCCGCGATGTTCACCGGGCCGATCAGCACGTCCGACGTCCGGGCGTCGGACGTGCCCCCGCCGCACTGACCCCACCGGAACCAGGTTCCGCTGGGAGGACGCACCCCACGGACGGACGGGAGGCACGTGGCGGACCCGCCACGTGCCTCCCGTCCGTCCTGTGGTCGCGTCGCGACCCGTCGGGGCGCCGCTCTACGGCTGACGCGCCTTCACGGCGCGGTCGTCCTCGACCACCGTGCCGATCGCGACGATGGTCGTCGCGAGCCACGCCACCCACGTGAGCGCGAGGCGCCAGTCGCGCGGACCCTGGCGGGTGGTCTGCACCACGCTGTAGCCGCTGATGATCGAGCTCCACACGGCACCGCTGAACATGAACTTCCGCACGGGTTCCTCCTCTGGTCGTCCCGTCAACGCTACCGGCCGCTACATTGGAGCGCCGCCGGTCACCCCTGGGCCGGCGTGCTCGTGAGGAGTCAGCGTGCGTCAGGCCGTCATCGGCGGAGTCCTGCTCGTGGTCGGTGCCGTGTGCGTCGCCCTCGGGCTCCTTCCACTGTCCGACCTCGCCGAACTGGCTGACCGCGTCGTGCCGGTGCTCGGCTTCGTGCTCGGTCTCACGATCGTGGCCGAGCTCGCCGCGGACGCCGGGGTCTTCGACCGCCTCGCCGACCTCGCCGCCCGCGTCGGCGGCGGTCGGACGATCGGCCTCTGGGCCGCGGTCGTCGTGCTCGCGGTGGTCTGCACGGTGTTCCTGTCGATCGACACGACGGCGGTGCTCCTCACACCGATCGTGATCACGCTCGCCCGACGCGTGGGCCTGCCGCCCATGCCGTTCGCGCTCACCACCGTGTGGTTGGCGAACACCGCGTCGCTCCTGCTGCCGGTGTCGAACCTCACGAACCTGCTCGCCGTCGACCGCATCGGGCTCGACGGACCGATCCCGTTCGCGGGCCTCATGGTGTGGGCGGCGCTCGCCGGCGTGGTGATCCCGTGCGCGGTGCTGCTCGTGGTCTTCCGCGGCAAGCTGTTCGGCCGGTACACGCCGGTGCCGGTCCGTCGGGCATCCGACCCGGTGTTCTTCTGGTCCGCGTCGGCGGTGCTCGTCGCGCTCGTCGTCGCGCTGACCGCGGGGGTGACGGTCTGGATCGCCGCGGTCGTCGCCGCCGTGTTGCTCGTCGTGGTGGCCGCGTTCCGGGCGCCGTCGGAGCTGCGCGTCTCGCGCGTACCGTGGTCGACGCTCGTCTTCGCCGCCGGTCTCTTCGTCGTCGTCGAGACGCTGCACACCACCGGGCTCACGGACCCGATCGTGGACGCCCTGCCCGGCGGTACCGGCACCGGGTCGCTCCTCGCGCTCGGCGGCGCCGGCGCGGTCGCGGCGAACGCGATCGACAACCTGCCGGCGTACCTCGTGCTCGAGCCCGCGGCCGGACACGAGGCGCTCCGGTACGCGGCGCTCCTCGTCGGGGTGAACGCCGGGTGTCTCATCACCCCGTGGGCGTCCCTCGCGACGCTGCTGTGGCACGCGCGGCTCGCGTCCGAGGGCGTCCACCTGTCGTGGGGGCGCTACATGGCCCTCGGGTGCGTCGTCGCACCGCTGACGGTCGTGGCCGGGGTGCTCGCGCTGCGGATCTGACGGGCGTGGCCGGGGTCCTCGCGCTGCGGCTCTGACGGGCGCGGGGCGCGGCTGGCGCCGCAGCGCTAGAGCCAGTCCTTGCTCTTGAAGACGCGGTAGAGCACGAGTGAGGTCGCGACGATCAGGCCCAGCGACAGGAACAGACCGCTCCACTGGCTCATGCCGGGGAACTTCACGTTCTGCCCGAAGAAGCCGGTGATCGCCGTCGGGATCGCGATGATCGCCGCCCAGCCGGTGACCTTCTTCATCACGACGTTCTGGTGGTTCGACGCGATCCCGAGGTTCGTGTCGAGCACGCTGCCGACCGCTTCGCGCAGCTGCTCGACCGAGTCCGCGATCGTCACGAGGTGGTCCTGCACGTCCCGGAAGTACGGCCGGATGCCGTCGACCACGAGCTCCGCGTCGCCGTGCAGGACCGACGTGACGCTGTCCCGGGTCGGCACGACCAGTCGACGGAGCACGCCGAGCTGCTTGCGGAGCAGGAACGATCGGCGCTGGATCTGCCGCTCGCGGCTGCTGCCGTGCTCGAACAGGTCGTCCTCGAGCGCGGTCACCGCGTCGTCGAGGTCCTCCACGACGTCCGAGGCGTGGTCCACGACGGTGTCCAGCAGCGCCCACATCAGCCACGGGACACCGTGGTCGGCGATGTCGGCGTTCGCGTCGAGTCGGTGTTCGACGTCGCGGAGGTCCACGTCGGCGCCGTGGATGGTGACGAGCGCCCGCTTCGTCACGAACGCCTTCACCTCGTGCGTCACGAGGTCGCCGGTGTCGGTCCGGCCGAAGACGTCGTAGACGACGAGGAACAGGCTCTCGCGGTAGCGGTCGAGCTTCGGTCGCTGGCCGCCCTCGAGCGCGTCCTCGACCGCGAGGGCGTGCACACCGAGCTCCTCCTCGAGGTCCGCGAGGTCCTCCGGGCGCGGGTCCGTGTGGTCGACCCAGACGAACGTGTCGGGTTCGGCGACGAGGTCGGAGACGCGCTCGACCGGGAAGTCGCGTTCGACTGCGGTGCCGTTCCGCCACGCCCTCGTCATGACCATCCGCCCAGCGTACGGCGACGGCCGGCCCGGAGGTCCCGGACCGGCCGTCGTCGTGGTGTGCGTGTGCTCAGTACGCGGAGACGAGCTCGCCGTCCTCGACCTTCAAGTAGGTGTCCACGTCGAAGGTGTCGTCCCCCTTCTTGGCGTCGCCGAAGAAGTCCTTGTACGAGTACGCGATCTGCCCGTCCTTCGTGCTCTTCACCTCGACGTAGCCGCTGCCCGACGACTCGACCGTCAGCTCGGGCTTCGACTTCACGGTGTACTGCACGGAGCCCTGGGCGTCGTACGGGCCGTACCAGGGGCAGCCGTCGCCGTACCCGATGTCGGTCTTCTCGGCGCAGCTGTCGATGAGGTCCGAGACGTACTGTTCGGCATCGCGCTCGAGGGCCTTCGTCGCTTCCGGTTGGAAGGACAGGTACGGGGCTGCGGACGCTCCGACCTTCACGGTCTTCGTGCCACCGGTGAAGTACTTCGTCCCGCCGACCTCGACCTCGTAGCTGCCGGGGTAGGCGAGCGACTCGAACGCGCCGTTCTCGATCGCGCCGACCTTCTTCCCGCCGACCGTCACGTCGGCGCCCTCGAGCACGTCGCTCGCCGTGATCGACACGCGGTCGGCGAGTGGCTTCGTGACACGCCACTCGTCCTTGACGAGGAACGAGGTGCCGGTGCGTTCCAGCGTGATGTCGCCAGTGCGGGCCGAGCCACCCTGCTGGTAGCGGACGGTCGCGTACGCGGTGTCGCCCGAGGTGGACACCCGGCCGATGCGGACGTTCGTCGGCCGGTCCGACGCGCTCTTCAGCACGGCGGCGTCGAGCATGGACGCGTTCGACGGCGCCTCGGTCATCCGGGACGCGGCGTCGGCGTCGCCGCGGGCGATGGCCTCGATGTAGCTCCGCGCCGTGGGAGCGGGGCCCCACACGTTCGACCGGAGGACGCCGGTGGTCACGGCACCGGCGACGACGACCACCACGACGACGCCCGCGGCCACGAGGGAGCGGACGAGCACCTTGCGGGCCTTCGGCGACATCGGGGCGGGCGCGGTCGCCTGACCGCCGATGAACGGCTGGGGACCAGCGGCACCGACGCCGGGGGCACCGGGCGCGCCGACGCCGGGCGCCTGGGCCCACACGCCGTCGACGGGTGCCTGCGTGGCGGCGGCGTCGGTGGCCTGCGGGTCCGCGACGGGGGCACCCGGAGCGGCGACCTGCTGCGCGGCGACCTGCTGCGCGGCGGCCTGGTCACCGACCGCGGGAGCCACGGTCGTCGGGGCACCGGATGCCGGGGCCCCGGCTGCCGGGGCGCCCGCGGCGGGGCTCCCGGCCACGGCCCACGCGGGCGCCGGCTGCGGGTCGGTCCCGACGAGCTTCGCCGTGCGCAGGAGCACCCCGCCGCCGAGACGGGGGAGCAGGACCGGCGCGACGTACCGGGCGACGACCTCGATCGCCGCGCCCCAGAGCAGGAACACGACGGGCGTCCACGGCGTGACCCCGACCGAGCCGGAGCCGCCGACGGTGCTCGCCCCGCTGACGCGGTAGGACACCACGAGCGTGCCGAGGACGAGGAGCACGAGGCCGCCGAGCGCCCAGACGACCGGCGTCACGACCCAGTCGAGCGTGCTGCGGGCACGGTCGTTCCGGCGGACGGCGAGCGCCAGGCCGGCGGCGAACGCGGAGACGAGCACGAGCAGCACGACGAGCCAGGTCCACCCACCGGCACCGCCGAACACGGTCGCGGTGCTGTTCACCGGACCGAGGCCGCCGCTGCCGATCCCGCCGAGGAACCCGAGCGCGGTCAGGACGACTCCGGCGTTCCCGACGAGCAGCGGGAGTGCGGCACCCCACGACGGCTGGGCGACGAGCGCGACGACCACGACGACGACGGACACGACCGCGACGAGGACGACGAGCTGCGAGGCGGCGACCCGCACGGTGCCGAGGACCCGGCCGACGAGGACGTTCCCGCGGACGAGCAGCGCCGGACGGGCGAGCAGGGCGGAGAGGGCGCCGATGAGGAAGGAGCCGAGCATGCTGCCGAGCCCGACACCGTGCACGGGCTCGATGGTCGCGCCGTCCACCTCCGGGAAGCGGATCGCCAGGACGAGTCCGGTCAACGTCGTCAGCGCGACGAGCACGAGGCCGCTGACGGCGCTCGTGAGCAGGAGCTGCGGCAGCGCGACCACGCGCGACCGGATCCGGCGGGTCAGCACGACGGCGAGCACGACCTGCGCGGCCAGCACGACCGCCGGGACGACGCCGATCGAGCCGGAGCCGGAGCCGAGGAGACCGATCGACCCCGAGCCGTGGAGCCGACCGAGGTCGGCGAGCACGACGAGCTGCGCGGGCGCGCCGAGGATGACGCTCACGCCGGACAGGAGCGACTGCACGTCGGGGACGCCCGAGCCGCCGCCGATGCCGCTCGACGAACCGAGGTCGGACGACCCGCCGCCGGACCCGCCCGCTGCGGCGACCGCGACGGTGAGGAGGAGCGAGACCACGGCGACGACGTAGGCGGCGACCCAGCCCCCGACCGCGCCGAGCACGGCGGCGAGCCAGTCGCGTCCGGGCACCGCGCGGAGGAGGCGGTCGAAGCCGTCGGACGGCGCCGGAGCCGGCGTCGGGGTCGGCGTGGCAGCGGGCTGCTGCGGCGGCAGCGGAGGAACGGGAGGCTGATCGCTCACGAGCGGTGGTGTCCTTTCCGACCGGGAGGCCGGCACCACCCCTGTGGGCACCTCGTGTCCCCCCGACACGAGGGAGCATCATATCCATCCTGCCGAGGAGCCGTGAATCTGCTGGCGTCCCGCTGGTAACTTCGGCTTCGTCCACGTGCACCACGCCCCGGGTGCACCGAGCCGGTCGAACGGAGACACCACCACCCCATGGCTGCTGACGACACCGATCCCTCCCGCTACGCATTCGTCGTCGCGTCGAACCGCCTCCCGGTGGACCGCGTCGTGGACGAGGACGGCAACGAGGGCTGGCGGCACTCGCCCGGCGGCCTCGTGACCGCGTTGGAACCGGTCATGCGCGCGAACGACGGCGCATGGGTCGGCTGGGTGGGGCAGCCCGAGGTCGAGGTCGCCCCGTTCGACAACGACGGCATCCACATCGTCCCCGTGCCGCTCAGCACGGACGACGTCGAGGAGTACTACGAGGGGTTCAGCAACGACACCCTCTGGCCGCTCTACCACGACGTCATCGAGCACCCGAGCTACCACCGTGACTGGTGGAACGCCTACAAGCGGGTGAACCAGCGTTTCGCCGACCAGATCGCCGGGATCGTCGAGCAGGACGGCGTGGTGTGGGTGCAGGACTACCAGCTGCAGCTCGTGCCGGCCCTGCTCCGTGAACTCCGCCCCGACCTGACGATCGGGTTCTTCAACCACATCCCGTTCCCGCCGGTGGGCATCTACGCCCAGCTGCCGTGGCGCGCGCAGATCCTCGACGGGCTGCTCGGCGCCGACGTCATCGGCTTCCAGCGGCACGACGACGCGAGCGACTTCCTGCGAGCGGTGCGCCACATCAAGGGCTACACGACGAAGGGCTCGACCATCGACGTCCCCGTCGACGACCCGGCCGCGCCGCGGAGCCGCAAGGGCATCACCGTCCGCCACGTCGAGGCGCGGCACTTCCCGATCTCGATCGACGCCGCCGGGTTCGAGGAGATCGCGCACCGTCCCGAGGTGCAGGAGCGCGCCCGCGAGATCCGCGCGAGCCTCGGCAACCCGAAGACGGTCCTGCTCGGCGTCGACCGACTCGACTACACGAAGGGGATCCGCCACCGCATCAAGGCGTTCGGCGAACTCGTCGAGGACGGCAGGGTCGCGGTCGAGGACGCGACACTCATCCAGGTCGCCAGCCCGAGCCGCGAGCGTGTCGACACCTACGCAGCCCTCCGCGACGAGATCGAGCTCACGGTGGGGCGGATCAACGGTGACCTCGGCGTCATCGGGCACCAGCCGATCGCGTACCTCCACCACGGCTACCCGCGCGAGGAGATGGTCGCGCTCTACCTCGCCGCCGACGTCATGCTCGTCACGGCCCTCCGCGACGGCATGAACCTCGTCGCGAAGGAGTACATCGCGACCCGCTTCGACAACGACGGCGTCCTCATCCTCTCCGAGTTCACCGGCGCCGCCGACGAACTGAAGCAGGCCGTGATCGTGAACCCGCACGACATCGGCGCGCTCAAGGACTCGATCCAGCGCGCCATCGAGATGCCGCGTCGCGAACGCTCCACGCGCATGCGCGCGCTCCGCAAGCGCGTCCGCGAGAACGACGTGGCGCGCTGGTCGCGCTCCTTCCTCGAGGCGCTCGACCGGCACGCGCCGAAGGGCTCGCGCCTCGACCCGTCCGCGACGGAGGACGTTCACCGCGAAGCTGAGGACGACGGCATGTCGATCTTCGACCAGGACGCCCAGACCGCACGTGCGGCCGAGGACACCCGGGAGGCCCGTGGTGCCTGACACGGTCACCGATCCGTCCGCCCTGTCGTCGGCCGTCGAGACGCTCGCGGCTGCGCCGCGACTCATCGTCGCCCTCGACTTCGACGGCACGCTCGCCCCGTTCGCGGACGACCCGGCGCAGGTCGGCGCACTGCCCGGCTCCTGGGCGGCCGTCCTGACCCTCCAGCGGGCACGCGACACCGAGGTGGTCCTCGTGTCCGGCCGCTCGCTCGACGGCCTCGCCCGCGTCACCCAGGCCCCCGAGGGCATGGCGCTCGTGGGCTCGCACGGCGTCGAGTGGCGCGTCGACGGACACGACGCGGACGCCCTCACCGACGACGAGTCCGCGCGCGTCCAGCGGCTCGGCGCGGCGATCGACGAGGTGGCGACGCGGTACCCGGGCGTCCGGATCGAGCACAAGCCCGCCGGGGTCGGCGTCCACACCCGTGGGGTCGACGCCGAGACGGCTGCTGCCGCCGACGCCGAGGCCAGCCGGGTCGCCCACGAGGTCGACGACGCCGTGCTCGAGCGCGGCGGCAAGGACATCCTCGAGTTCGCCGTCCGGCACGTCACCAAGGGCGACGCGATCGACCGCTTGCGCGAGCTGCGCGGCGCGGACGCGGTGTTCTTCGCCGGCGACGACGTCACCGACGAGGACGGCTTCCGGGTGCTCCGCGACGGGGACGTCAGCGTGAAGGTGGGGGAGGGCGACACACTCGCCCGGTACCGGGTCGCCGACCCGGCCGCCCTGACCGACGTCCTGAAGCAACTGGCGCGCGCGCGAGCGATGCGCTGACCGCCGCGACCGGCCTGGCCACGCGACCGGCCTGACCACGCGACCGGCCTGGCCGCGCGACCGGCCTGACCGCGCGACCGGCCTGACCACGCGACCGGCCTGATCACGCGACCGGCCTGGCGGGCCCGCACCGTGCCTCCAGGCCGGAGTGCCCGCCCGTCCGCCCAACGGGCCGGATCCCGAGACTCGGCTCCGCGGACACCTTCGCGGCCGACGAACCACGAACGTGTCCGCCCGGCCGAGTCTCGGCACACCGTGGTCGCTCCCGACACCATGCGGATGCATGTTGTTGCTCGGCTGGTATCCCAACTGCGCCTAGACTCACCCCATGCCTGACATCGACGTGAAGCCGCGCAGCCGGGTCGTCACCGACGGGATCGAAGCCACCACCTCGCGTGGGATGCTCCGGGCCGTCGGCATGGGCGACGAGGACTGGGAGAAGCCGCAGATCGGGATCGCGTCCTCCTGGAACGAGATCACCCCCTGCAACCTGTCCCTCGACCGCCTCGCGCAGGGCGCCAAGGAAGGCGTCCACTCCGGCGGCGGGTACCCCCTCCAGTTCGGCACTGTCTCGGTCTCCGACGGCATCTCGATGGGCCACGAGGGCATGCACTTCTCGCTCGTCTCGCGCGAGGTCATCGCCGACAGCGTCGAGACCGTCGTGATGGCAGAGCGCCTCGACGGCACGGTGCTGCTGGCCGGCTGCGACAAGTCCCTGCCCGGGATGCTCATGGCCGCCGCACGCCTCGACCTCGCGAGCGTCTTCCTCTACGCGGGCTCGGTCATGCCGGGCTACGTGAAGCAGGCCGACGGTTCCTTCAAGGAGGTCACGATCATCGACTCCTTCGAGGGCGTCGGTGCGTGCAAGGCCGGCAAGATCACCGAGGCCGAGCTCAAGGAGATCGAGTGCGCGATCGTCCCGGGTGAAGGAGCCTGCGGCGGCATGTACACCGCCAACACGATGGCCTCGGTGGCCGAGGCCCTCGGCATGTCGCTCCCCGGTTCGGCCGCCCCGCCGTCGGCCGACCGTCGCCGCGACTACTACGCGCACCGCTCGGGCGAGGCCGTCGTGAACATGCTCCGCAAGGGCATCACGGCGCGCCAGATCCTGACGAAGGAGGCCTTCGAGAACGCGATCGCCGTCGCGATGGCGCTCGGGGGCTCGACCAACGTCGTGCTCCACCTCCTCGCGATCGCGCACGAGGCCGAGGTCGAGCTCACCCTCGACGACTTCAACCGCATCGGCTCGAAGGTCCCGCACATCGCGGACATGAAGCCGTTCGGCCAGTACGTGATGAACGACGTCGACAAGAACGGCGGCATCCCCGTCGTCATGAAGGCGCTGCTCGACGCCGGGCTGCTGCACGGTGACGTCATGACCGTCACGGGCAAGACCATGGCCGAGAACCTCGCCGAGATCGACCCGCCCGCGGTCGACGGCAAGGTCTTCCGGCCGCTCGACCAGCCGATCCACGCCACCGGTGGCCTGACGATCCTCCAGGGCTCCTTCGCCCCCGAGGGCGCAGTCGTGAAGACCGCCGGGTTCGACGCCGCGGTGTTCGAGGGCCCGGCCCGCGTGTTCGACCGCGAGCGCGCCGCGATGGATGCCCTCACCGAGGGTCGGATCCAGAAGGGCGACGTCGTCGTCATCCGGTACGAGGGCCCGAAGGGCGGTCCGGGGATGCGCGAGATGCTCGCCATCACCGCGGCGATCAAGGGCGCTGGCCTCGGCAAGGATGTACTACTGTTGACGGACGGACGATTCTCAGGCGGCACAACCGGCCTGTGCATCGGCCACATCGCACCGGAAGCGGTGGACGCAGGTCCAGTCGCATTCGTGCGCGATGGCGACCGCATCCGTGTCGACATCGCGGCTCGCTCGCTCGACCTACTGGTCGACGACGCCGAGCTGGAGGCCCGCCGCGAAGGCTGGGCCCCGCTGCCCCCGCGTTACACCCGCGGAGTCCTCGCGAAGTTCGCGAAGCTCGTCCAGTCCGCCGCCAAGGGCGCGGTCACGGGCTAGCGTCGACACCCGCACCACCGCCATCCCTCCAGGCAAGGAACACCTCATGCCCACGGAAGCCACTCCGCTGTCCGCGGCCTCCGGTGCACGCCGGACGCCGGAGGTCCTGACCGGCTCGGGAGCCGTCCTCCGGACGCTCGAGCACCTCGGGATCACCGACGTCTTCGGCCTGCCCGGTGGCGCCATCATCCCCTTCTACGACGAGCTCATGGCGTCCACGACGATCCGCCACGTCCTCGTCCGTCACGAGCAGGGCGCCGGGCACGCCGCCGAGGGCTACGCCTCGGCGTCGGGCAGGGTCGGCGTCGCGATCGCGACGTCCGGCCCCGGCGCGACGAACCTCGTCACCGCCATCGCCGACGCCTACATGGACTCGGTGCCCTTCATCGCCATCACCGGGCAGGTGTTCTCGACCCTGATGGGGACGGACGCCTTCCAGGAGGCCGACATCGTCGGCATCACGATGCCGATCACGAAGCACTCGTTCCTCGTGACCGACCCCGCCGACATCCCGGCGACCCTGGCCGCGGCGTACCAGATCGCGACGACCGGTCGACCGGGCCCGGTGCTCGTCGACATCACGAAGGACGCGCAGCAGAAGTCCGCGCCCTACGTCTGGCCGCCCAAGATCGACCTGCCCGGCTACCGTCCGGTCACCAAGGCACACGGCAAGCAGATCGCGGCCGCCGCGCAGCTGCTCGCCGAGTCCGAGCGTCCGGTGCTCTACGTCGGCGGCGGCGTGGTCCGCTCGGGTGCCACCGCGGAGCTGCGGGCGTTCGCCGAGGCGACCGGCGCCCCGGTCGTCACGACGCTCATGGCCCGCGGCGCGTTCCCGGACTCGCACCCGCAGCACCTCGGCATGCCCGGCATGCACGGCACGGTGCCGGCGGTCCTCGGGCTGCAGGACAGTGACCTCATCGTGGCGCTCGGCGCCCGGTTCGACGACCGGGTGACGGGCAAGGCCGACGAGTTCGCGCCGCACGCCAAGGTCGTGCACGTCGACATCGACCCCGCCGAGATCTCGAAGATCCGCTTCGCCGACGTCCCGATCGTGGGCGACGCGAAAGAGGTGTTGGCCGACCTCCTCGACGCGTGGGGCGGCATCCGCGCCGACGAGCGGGCGAGCACGGCCGCGTGGTGGGAGAAGCTCCGGGAGCTCCAGACGGACTTCCCGCTCGGGTACGCGGAGCCGACCGACGGGCTCCTCGCTCCGCAGGCGATCATCAAGCGCATCGGCGAGCTCACGGGCCCGGAGGGCATCTACGCCTCCGGCGTCGGCCAGCACCAGATGTGGTCCGCACAGTTCATCCAGTACGAGCGGCCGAACGCCTGGCTGAACTCGGGCGGTGCCGGCACGATGGGCTACTCCGTCCCGGCGGCGATGGGCGCGAAGGTCGCTCAGCCGGACCGCGTGGTGTGGGCGATCGACGGCGACGGGTGCTTCCAGATGACCAACCAGGAGCTCGCGACCTGCGTCATCAACGACATCCCGATCAAGGTCGCGGTGATCAACAACTCCTCGCTCGGCATGGTGCGGCAGTGGCAGACGCTGTTCTACGACGGCCGGCACTCCTTCACGGACCTGCAAACCGGTCACGGCACGCGCCGGGTCCCGGACTTCGTCAAGCTCGCCGACGCGTACGGTGCCCTCGGCATCCGCGTCGAGAAGCCGGAGGAGGTCGACGCCGCCATCCAGCTCGCGCTCGAGACCAACGACCGCCCCGTGGTGATCGACTTCGTCGTGAGCCGCGACTCCATGGTGTGGCCGATGGTGCCGCAGGGCGTCAGCAACTCGTCCATCGAGTACGCCCAGGCGCAGGCGCCGACCTGGGACGACGAGGACGCCGACATGACGGGGGAAACCGCATGAGCCACGTCCTCTCACTCCTCGTCGAGGACAAGCCGGGTCTGCTGACGCGCGTCGCCGGCCTGTTCGCCCGACGCGGGTTCAACATCGAGTCGCTCGCGGTGGGCAACACCGAGGTCGAGGGACTGTCCCGCATCACCGTCGTGGTGGACGTCGAGGACCTCCCGCTCGAGCAGGTGACGAAGCAGCTCAACAAGCTCGTCAACGTCATCAAGATCGTCGAGCTCGACTTCTCGCAGTCGGTGCAGCGCGAGCACATGCTCGTCAAGGTCCGGGTCGACAACCAGACCCGCTCGGCCGTGCTCGAGGCGGTGACGCTCTTCCGGGCCCACATCGTCGACGTCGCGACCGACTCGCTCGTCGTCGAGGTCACGGGTGACCCCGGCAAGATCCAGGCGATCCTCCGCGTGCTCGAGCCCTACGGGATCAAGGAACTCGCCCGCGCGGGCCTCCTCGGCATGGGCCGCGGACCGAAGAGCATCACCGACCGCGTGCGCTGACGCGCACCCGACTTCCGGCCGGGAGGCACGTGGCCGGCCCGCCACGCGCCTCCCCGGCCGCACCACCGAACCACCAGACCCAAGGAGACACACCCTCGTGACTGACATCGTGTACGACGCCGACGCCGACCTGACGCTCATCCAGGGCAAGAAGGTCGCCGTCATCGGCTACGGCTCGCAGGGCCACGCCCACGCCCTCAACCTCCGCGACAGCGGCGTCGAGGTGAAGATCGGCCTCAAGGAGGGCTCGAAGAGCCGCCAGAAGGCCGAGGAGGCGGGCTTCGAGGTCCTCACCCCGGCCGACGCGACCGCCTGGGCCGACGTCGTCGTGATCCTCGCGCCCGACCAGGTGCAGCGCATCGTCTACAAGGACGACATCGAGCCGAACCTCAAGCCCGGCGCGACCCTCGTGTTCGGCCACGGCTTCAACATCCGCTACGGCTACATCCAGGCGCCCGAGGGCGTCGACGTGTCGCTCGTCGCCCCGAAGGGCCCCGGGCACACCGTCCGTCGCGAGTACGAGGCCGGCCGTGGCGTGCCGGTGATCGTCGCCGTCGAGGTCGACGCGTCCGGTTCCGCCTGGGACCTCGCGTGGAGCTACTCGAAGGCCATCGGGGGGCTGCGCTCCGGCGGCATCAAGACGACCTTCACCGAGGAGACCGAGACCGACCTCTTCGGCGAGCAGGCCGTCCTCTGCGGTGGCACCTCGCAGCTCATCCAGTACGGCTTCGAGACCCTGACCGAGGCGGGCTACCAGCCGCAGATCGCCTACTTCGAGGTCCTGCACGAGCTCAAGCTCATCGTCGACCTCATCTGGGAGGGCGGCCTCACGAAGCAGCGCTGGTCGATCTCCGACACCGCCGAGTTCGGTGACTACGTCTCCGGCCCGCGCGTGATCTCGCCCGAGGTCAAGGAGAACATGAAGGCCGTCCTCAAGGACATCCAGGACGGGACCTTCGCCAAGCGCTTCATCGAGGACCAGGACGCGGGGGCACCGGAGTTCAAGGCCCTCCGCGCCAAGGGCGAGGGACACCCGATCGAGGCGACGGGCCGCGAGCTCCGCGCGCTGTTCGCGTGGAAGTCGAACGATGCCGACTACGTGGACGGCTCGGCCGCGCGGTAGTCTCCACAACACCACTCGACGACGAGGCGGCGGTGCACCGTGCACCGCCGCCTCTCGATGTGACCCGAACGTTATGCAGCAACTCTTCACCACCCCCGGCGTCGGAGATCGGCGCGCCCGCGGGGCCGTCGTGCCCGATCCGGCCCGCTCCGCGGTCGTTGGCCGACGGCCGTCGTCGACCGTGGCCCGCGCTGGTCAGGACCGTACCGATCGGCATGGGATGATCGTCCGATGGCGGTGACGAGACGAGCGGTCCACATCGGCGCCGGCAAGATCGGGCGCGGCTTCGTGGGCCAGTTCCTCGTGGCGAGCGGGTACGAGCTCACCTTCGTCGACGTCGACGAACGCGTCGTCTCTGCGCTCAACGAGGCCGGCCGTTTCGTGGTCCACGAGGTCGGCGAGATGCCGGTCGAACACCTCGTCTACGGGTTCCGCGCCCTGAACAGCAAGTCCGACCGTGAGCGGGTCGTGCAGGCGATCGCCGAGGCGGACGTCGTCACCACCGCGGTCGGGGCACGTACGCTGCCGCTCGTCGCTCCCGTCATCGCCGAGGGCCTGGCCGCCCGCGGGACCGATCGCGGCGATGTCACCATCGTCGCGTGCGAGAACGCGTTCAACGCGACGGACTCCCTGCACGCGAGCATCCGACGCGCGCCCGTGCTCGAGGACCGCGACGTCGCGGCCGTTTTCGCGAACTGCGCGATCGACCGCATCGTCCCCGACCAGTCCGGCGTCCTCGGGCAGTCGGGCGGTCTCGACGTCGTGCTCGAGCCCTTCTACGAGTGGGTCATCGAGCGGAAGCCGTTCGACGCCTCGGACACCGAACCGCCCGTGATCGACGGCGTCACCTGGGTCGACGACCTCCAGCCCTTCGTCGAGCGCAAGCTCTACACGGTGAACACCGCGCACGCGACGGCCGCCTACCACGGCTACACTCGCGGCATCCGCCTCATCCGCGAGGCCCTCGAGGACCGTGAGGTCCGCGCGGAGGTCGACGGCGTGCTTGCCGAGACCACCGCACTGCTCGTCGCCAAGCACGGCTTCGACCCCGCAGAGCACGCGCGCTACGTCGCCGCCAACCTGTCCCGGATCGCGAACCCGCACCTGCCCGACACCACGTTCCGCGTCGGGCGCAACCCGCTGCGCAAGCTCGGCCGGCGCGAGCGCTTCGTCGGACCCGCGGCCCAGCTCGCCGAGCGCGGGCTCCCCGTCGACCACCTGCTCGGGGCGATCCGGGCGGCCCTGGCGTTCGACGACCAGGACGACCCGGAGTCGATCGAGCTCCACGCCCTGCTGCGCTCCGGCGCCACCGCGCACGCGCTGACCGAGATCCTCACGGGCCTCATGGAGAGCCACCCACTCTTCCCGGCGGTGCGCGACGTCGTCACCGCCGTGCTCGAGACCGAGTCGGCCGACGTCTGACACGGGCACCGTGCCGGCTCGCGGTGCGCGACGTCGTCGCCGCTGTGCTCGAGACCGGGTCGGCCGTCGTCCGGCGCCGCGGGCGCTCGGGGACGGCGGCGCCCACGCCCACGCCCGGTCCGGCGCGCTCGCCCCTCGACGCCTCGTAGAATCGACGGCATGACCACGGCAGCACCACCTCCGGACGGCTCCGTCGACCACGAGGACGACGACGCCCTGAGCTGGGGCGACGCGGACGACGCGACGCACGTCGACGCCGCCCACAACCCGGTGGCCGTCAAGGAGCGCCGCTCCCACGACGACGAGGGGCCGCTCGGCTCCGGACCGCTCATCGGCTTCGGTGTCCTCGGCGGGCTCTACCTGCTCTACACGGTCGCCTGGCTGATCAGCGCGAGCGTGCTCGCGGTCGCCGACCCCGCCTCCGAGGTGATGCGCGCCCTGGCGATCGTCGCCCCGGCGCTCTGGTTCGTCGCCACGCTCTGGCTCGGTCAGTCCGCCAGGAACCGCACCAAGTTCGTCTGGCTCGTGATCGGCGCGGTCGTGCTCATCCCGTGGCCCTTCATCCTGACGAGGAGCTTCGGGTGACCGCCGACACCGCACCCGCGCCCGCGCGGGTCCTGGCGCCGTGGCGCATCGCGATCTGGGTCGTCGCGGCGCTCCTCCTCGCGTACGTCACGTGGCAGGCCGTCGGCAACTTCATCGGGGTCTCGACGCCGATCCTGCAGAACAACGAGTTCCTCGCGAAGAACGGCGCGACGGCGCTCCAGAGCTCGGTGCCCTGGACGGCGCTCGTCCTCGACGTCGCGATCGCCCCGGTCGGCTTCGTCGTCGCGGTCCTCGTCTCGCGACGGATGCCCCCACTCCGCACGGTGGTCGTGTTCCTCACCGCGCTCTGCGCGGTGAGCGCACTCTGGTTCACCCTCCTGCAGTACGTGACGAGCACGACGGTCATCGGGTCCTGACGGACCGGGCCCACCACCGGACGGGAGGCCCAGCTCGCGACACGCGCCGTGCCTCCCGTCCGTCGTCCGGTCGCCACCAGGGCGTCACCGCGGTCGTAACCATCCGCTCGCGTCGATAGCATGGTGGGATACCGCCCGTCTCGTGTGAGGAAACAGCAGTCGTGCCGAAGCCGGTCGTCCTGATCGCCGAAGAACTCTCGCCCGCCACCGTCGACGCCCTCGGGCCCGACTTCGAGATCCGGAACGTGGACGGTACCGACCGCCCAGCGCTCCTGTCCGCCCTCGCCGACGCGAACGCGATCCTGGTGCGGTCCGCCACCAAGGTCGACGCCGAGGCCATCGCCGCGGCCCCGAACCTGCAGGTGGTCGCCCGTGCGGGCGTGGGGCTCGACAACGTCGACATCAAGGCGGCGACGACCGCCGGTGTGATGGTGGTCAACGCGCCGACGTCGAACATCATCTCCGCCGCGGAGCTCACCGTCGGGCACATCCTGTCGCTCGCACGGCACATCCCGGCCGCGCACGCGTCGCTCGCCGGCGGTGCGTGGAAGCGCTCGGCCTACACGGGCGTCGAGCTCTACGAGAAGACGGTCGGCATCATCGGCCTCGGCCGCATCGGCGCGCTCATCACGCAGCGCCTGCAGGCGTTCGGTGTCTCGGTGATCGCGTACGACCCGTACGTGACCACCGCCCGCGCGCAGCAGCTCGGGGTCGAGCTCGTCTCCCTCGAGGACCTGCTCCGTCGCGCGGACTTCACCACGATCCACATGCCGAAGACCCCCGAGACCCTCGGCATGATCTCCGACGAGCAGTTCGCGCTCATGAAGCCGACCGCGTTCGTCGTGAACGTCGCCCGCGGCGGACTCATCGACGAGGACGCGCTCCGCCGTGCCCTGACCGCCGGCACGATCGCCGGCGCCGGTCTCGACGTCTTCGTGTCCGAGCCGCCGCAGGACGACGCGCTGACCTCGCTGCCGAACGTGGTCGTGACGCCGCACCTCGGCGCCTCGACCGACGAAGCCCAGGAGAAGGCGGGCGTCTCCGTCGCCAAGTCGGTGCGCCTCGCGCTCGGTGGGGAGCTCGTCCCGGACGCGGTGAACGTCGCCGGCGGTGTCATCGACCCGTACGTGCGCCCTGGCATCCCGCTCGTCGAGAAGCTCGGCCAGGTCTTCACCGCGCTCGCGACCTCCCCGGTGACGAGCATCGACGTCGAGGTCCACGGCGAACTCGCCGGGTACGACGTCAGCGTGCTCAAGCTCGCGGCGCTCAAGGGCGTGTTCACCGACGTCGTCAGCGACCAGGTGTCGTACGTCAACGCGCCGCTCATCGCGGAGCAGCGCGGCGTCTCGGTCCGGCTCATCACCGACGCCGACAGCCCCGAGTACCGCAACGTGCTCACGATCCGCGGCGCGCAGTCCGACGGCCCGGCGATCAGCGTCTCGGGCACGCTCACCGGTCCGAAGCAGGTCGAGAAGCTCGTCGAGATCAACGGCCACGACGTCGAGGTCCCGCTCGACCGGCACCACGTCGTCATGGAGTACGTCGACCGCCCCGGCATCGTGGCGGTGTACGGCAAGGAGTTCGGCGACGCCGGCATCAACATCGCCGCGATGCAGATCTCGCGCGAGGCCGCGGGGGGTCAGGCGCTCAGCGTCCTGACGGTCGACTCGCCGGTCCCCGCCGAGATCCTCGAGCACGTCCGCTCCACCATCGACGCGACCTCGCTCCGCGAGATCGACATCACGCTGTAGGGGAGTCCGGCAGATGACGCAGACCGTGAAGCTCGCCGTCGTCCGTGGCGACGGCATCGGACCCGAGGTCCTCGACGAGGCGCTGAAGGTCCTGCACGCCGTCCTGCCGGACGACCTCGTGGTCGAGGAGACCGCGTTCTCGCTCGGCGCCGACCGCTTCCTCGCGACCGGGGACGTCCTCACCGATGACGACCTCGCGGCGATCGCGGAGCACGACGCGATCCTGCTCGGTGCGGTCGGCGGCGACCCGCGCGACCCACGACTCGCCGGCGGCATCATCGAGCGCGGTCTGCTGCTCAAGCTCCGCTTCGCGTTCGACCACTACGTCAACCTCCGTCCCACCGTCGTCTACCCGACCGTGGCGACCCCGCTGTCGTCCCCGGGCGACGTCGACTTCGTGGTCGTGCGTGAGGGCACCGAGGGGCCGTACGTCGGCAACGGCGGGGCGATCCGTGTCGGAACACCGCACGAGATCGCGACCGAGGTGTCGCTGAACACGGCGCACGGCGTCGAGCGGGTCGTCCGGTACGCGTTCGACCTCGCCGACCGTCGGCCACGGAAGCACCTGACGCTCGTGCACAAGAGCAACGTGCTCGTCAACGCGGGAGCGCTCTGGCAGCGCACCGTCGCAGCGGTCGGGGCGGAGTACCCGGACGTCTCGGTGGACTACCAGCACGTCGACGCCGTCACCATCCACATGGTGCAGGACCCTGGTAGGTTCGACGTCATCGTCACCGACAACCTCTTCGGCGACATCATCACCGACCTGGCCGGCGCGATCAGCGGCGGCATCGGTCTGGCGGCCTCGGGCAACATCAACCCGGACGGCACCTTCCCCAGCATGTTCGAGCCGGTCCACGGCTCCGCGCCGGACATCGCGGGTCAGCAGAAGGCCGATCCCACGGCCGCCATCCTCTCCGTCGCCCTGCTGCTCGACCACCTGGGTCGCAGTGACCTGGCGTCGGTGGTCACCCGGGCGGTCGAGGCGGACCTCGCGGACCGGGGCACCACGCAGCGTCGCACGGCCGAGGTCGGCGACGCCGTCGCCGCCGCGGTCACAGCACGCACCACCACCGCCTGACAGGAGCCACCCCATGTCGACCGACACCGCCTTCGGGCTCGAGTTCTCCACCAGTCCGTCAGCCGAGCGTCGCGCCGCGGCCGAGCGTGAGGCGATCCTGGCGGACCCGGGCTTCGGCAAGCACTTCACCGACCACATGGCGACCGTCAGCTGGACCCTGGAGGACGGCTGGCACGACGCGTCGATCCACCCGTACGGTCCTTTGACCCTCGACCCGAGCGCGAGTGTCCTGCACTACGCGCAGGAGATCTTCGAGGGACTCAAGGCCTACCGCCACGCGGACGGGTCGGTGTGGACGTTCCGACCGGACGCGAACGCGCGGCGGTTCCAGCGGTCTGCCGCGCGTCTGGCGCTCCCGGAACTCCCGGTCGAGGCGTTCGTCGAGTCCATCCGCCAGCTCGTGCAGACCGACGTCGACTGGGTGCCGTCGGCGCCGGAGACGAGCCTGTACCTGCGGCCGTTCATGATCGCGACCGAGTCGTTCCTCGGCGTCCGTGCCGCGCAAGCGGTGGACTACCACTGCATCGCGAGCCCGGCAGGCGCCTACTTCACGTCGGGGCCGAAGCCCGTGTCGATCTGGCTGTCGACCACCTACGCCCGTGCCGGCAAGGGCGGGACCGGTGCCGCGAAGACCGGCGGCAACTACGCGTCGTCGCTGCTGCCCCAGCAGGAGGCCTACGAGCACGGCTGCCAGCAGGTCATGTTCCTCGACTCGCAGGAGGGCAGGTACCTCGAGGAACTGGGCGGCATGAACGTCGTCCTCGTGAAGTCCGACGGCACGCTCGTCACGCCGGACTCGGACTCCATCCTTGAGGGCATCACGCGGGACTCGATCCTGCAGCTCGCCGAGGACCGCGGGCTCCGCGTCGAGCGTCGCCGCGTGACCCTCGACGAGTGGCGCGACGGTGTTGCGGACGGCTCGATCACCGAGGCCTTCGCGTGCGGGACCGCCGCCGTGGTGACCCCGATCGCCGAGCTCCGCGGTGACGGCTTCACGATCGGTTCGCCGACCGAGGGTGCCGGCGAGCTGACGATGTCGCTCCGCGAGGAACTCACCGACATCCAGTACGGCCGTCGTCCCGACCCGCACGGGTGGATGACCAAGCTGACCGACGCGTCCTGATCGCGGCACGGGCGTCGGTAGGGTCGAACGGTGAAGATCGCACGGTTCAGCAGCAAGGGTGAAGACCCCCGGTACGGCATCCTCGACGAACGCGACCTCGTCGTGCTCGCGGGGGACCCGATGTACCAGGGGTTCGAGACCACGGGGGAGCGGGTGTCCCTCACGGACGCGAAGCTGCTCGCCCCGGTGATCCCGCGCTCGAAGGTGATCGGCGTCGGGCTCAACTACGCCGAGCACGCGTCCGAGATGGACGAGCGCTCGGGGGACGACCCCGTGGTCTTCCTCAAGCCGAACACCACCGTGATCGGCCCGGACGACCCGATCCGCCTGCCCGCCGGTGTCGGGCGCGTCGACCACGAGGGGGAACTCGCGATCGTGATCGGTTCGCTCGCGAAGAACGTCCGCCGCGAGGACTTCGCGAGCGTCATCCTCGGCTACACGATCGCGAACGACGTGACGGCCCGTGACCTCCAGGCGCGGGACGGCCAGTGGACCCGGGCGAAGGGCTTCGACACGTTCTGCCCGCTCGGCCCGGCGATCGAGACGGAGATCGACCCGTCGGACATCCGCCTCGAGACCCGCGTGGACGGTGAGCTGCGCCAGGCGGCCTCGACGAGCGAGATGATCCACGACATCCCGACCCTCATCGAGTTCGTCTCCTCGATCTGGACACTCCTCCCCGGCGACGTCATCCTCACCGGCACACCCGCCGGCGTCGGGGAGATCCGCGACGGCGAGGTCGTCGAGGTGACGATCTCGGGTCTGGGCTCCCTGAAGAACCCGGTCATCGCGAAGCACTGACCACACACACGACGGCCCGTTCCCTGCACAGGGGACGGGCCGTTCGCCGTCCCGGGGCCGATCCGGCCGCTCCCGACGCGGACACCCCCGAACGCGACACGCCCGGGATGGACACCGGTTGGCGGGGCCCCGAGGGCGTGTGTAGAGTAATCACTCGTTGCCGCTGAGGCGGAGAACGGAACGGCCGAGACGGTCACCGGGTCGAAGACCTGGAGATGCAGTCCGGACGGGGTCCCGCTCGCAGCAACACCACCCCGATGAAGCGTCACCGCAAGGTGAGGTGTTCGGTGTGGAAGGAACTGCCTCTCTGGCGAAGCCTCGTGTTCGGGGTCGAGTGGGGAGTGCGTCTGGTCCTTGAGAACTCAACAGCGTGCACATTGTCAATGCCAATTTATTGACCCCGTTGCCTTCACTTGTGGAGGTACGGAGACAATTCCTTTTGGATGGACAGAATTGTCAGTTGACAGTTCTTTTTGTCAGTATCAACTCGGCCATGCTTTCGGGTGTGG
>NZ_LDQC01000041.1 GCF_001475545.1 Curtobacterium luteum
GTCGAGGACCCGTCGGGCGCGACGTCGCACAGGCGTACCGTCACGGTGGCGCGTGGCTGGTCGCTCGTGACGGCGAGGTCGACCAGGACGTTGCCGAGCAGGTCGTACGGTTCGTCAACCGGCAGGTCGAAGCAGACCGACCGGCCGTCCTCGGCGCGCTGGTCAGGGGGCAGGTCGGTGGTGTTCCCGAACGGGAAGAACCGGCCGGCATCGACACCGGTGTGCTCGGGCGACCGCACGACGACCGCGCCGTCCGTGCCACCCCGCAGCGCCGCCAGCGGGAGCGACCGCACCGACGTGGCCGCGGACGGCCATGCCTCGGCGCCCACCCAGCGCCCGCGCCGCTGCTCGTAGTACGTCGCGGGCGGCTCGCCCTCGTTGATCCAGGCGCGGAGCGCCGGGTCCTGCTCGACACCGGTGTCGACCCCGCGCAGCCAGCGGTCCCACCAGCGCAGGGTCTCCTGCAGGAACCCGATCGACGGCCCCGGTGCGAGGCCTCGGTCCGGGTACTGGTGTGACCACGGCCCGACGATGCCCTTCACCGGCGCCGACACGTTCGCGACCAGCCGCAGGACGGCGTCCCGGTAGGGGTCCGCCCAGCCGCCGACGGCGAGGACCGCGGCGGAGATCCCGGCGTAGTCCTCGGCGGCGCTGCCGTGCCGCCAGTACTCGTCTCGCTCCTGGTGGGCCAGCCACGTCGGCGTCATCGGCCGGTTCGCGTCGAGCCGCTCACGCCACCGCTCGACCCATTCATCGCCGACGACCTCGGGCCGGGGCGGCCGCGAGTTGAACGCGAACATGGTCGCACCCCACGCGGCCATGTCGATCCCGAGGAGCGCCCCGCCGACGTAGTGCACGTCGTTGTCGTAGCGGTCGTCGGTCGAGCAGACGGTCACGATCGCCTTCAGCGCCTCGGGGGCGCGCGCCGCGAGCTGCAGGGCGTTGAACCCGCCCCACGAGATGCCGAACATGCCGACCGAACCGGTCGACCACGGCTGGTCCGCGAGCCACGCGATCACGGCCTCGCCGTCGCGCAGCTCCTGTTCGCTGTACTCGTCGTCGAAGAACCCGTCGGACGACCCCGTCCCGCGGATGTCGACCCGCACCGAGGCGTACCCGTGCGCCGCGTACCAGGGGTGCCGCTCCGAGTCGCGGGGCGCGGTCCAGTCGTCGAGCCGGTACGGCAGGTACTCGAGCAGCACCGGGACCGGCTGGACCGGCGACGCGGTCGAAGGCGACGAGGTCGAAGGCGACGCGGACGAAGGCGACCCGGACGGCGACGCGGACGCCGGTGACCAGATCCGGGCGTGCAGCCGCACCCCGTCCGGCATCGGGATCCACTCGTCGCGCACCACGACGCCGTCCGGCAGCCCGTCGGGCGACCCGATCGCGGTGAAGCGTTCCCCACTCGAGCGCAGACTCATGCGCCGACCCCCTCCCCGACGACCACGTCGTGGTCGCTCCAGTCCCGGACGAGGTGACCGCCACCGTGGTCGGTCCACCCCTCCGCGTGTCGCCAGTGCTGCACGCCGTCGTCGACGTCCGGCAGCTCGGTGCTCCCCGGTTCGAGCGTGGCAGCGAGGAGCGTCGACGTGTACGGGTGGTTCGGCCCGCCGAACACCGCCTCCGTCGGCCCGATCTCCACGATCCGGCCACCGGTCATCACGGCGACCCGGTCCGCGACGCCGCGCACGACGGCGAGGTCGTGGCTGATGAACAGGCAGCTGAGTCCCCGCTCGCGCTGCAGGTCGGCGAGCAGCGCGAGGATCCCCGCCTGCACCTGCACGTCGAGTGCCGTGGTGATCTCGTCCGCGATCACGAGCCGCGGCTCCGCAGCGAGCGCACGGGCGATCCCCACCCGCTGCCGCTGCCCACCGGACAGCTGCGCCGGCAGCCGGTCCGCGAACTCCGGACCGAGGCCCACGAGCGTCAACAGCTCGCCGACCCGCGCCCTCGAGGACGACCCGGTGAAGAGTCGCAGCGGCCGGGCGATCGCCGCGCCCACGGTCCGGCGGGGGTTGAGCGACGTGTCCGCGTTCTGGAACACGAGCTGCACCGCGCGCCGCAGTCCGGGCGACCGTCCGGCGACCGGCACGCCGAGGTCGCCGGCCACCGTGCCGTCGTCGAACGCGAACGTCCCCGACTCGGCCGGCACCAACCCCGCGAGGGCGGTCGCGAGCGTCGACTTGCCGCTGCCGGACTCCCCAACGACCGCGAGCGTCTCGCGCGGACCGACCGTGAACGAGACACCGTCGACGGCGGCCGGAAGGCCGGGTCCGTACCGGATCACCAGGTCCTCGGCCGTCACCACCGGACGCGTGCCGACGGGAGGCCCGGTGCGGGTCGCGTCGTCGGTGACCGTCCCGGAGACGGTCCCCTCCAGGGCGGGGCGATCCGTGCCTCCAGGCCGTCGCCCGTCCGGCACCGCGGCCAACAGGGCACGCGTGTACTCGTGCTGCGGCGAGGCGAACAGCGCGGTCGTCGCGGCGTGTTCGACGACCTCGCCGTCGCGCATGACCGCGATCTCGTCGGCCATGGCCGACACCACGCCGAGGTCGTGGCTGACGAGGAGGACCGCCATGCCGAGCTCACGGCCGAGCTCCGCGACGAGGTCGAGGACCGCCGCCTGCGTGACCACGTCGAGTGCCGTCGTGGGTTCGTCGAGCACCAGGACCCGAGGCCGGGCGGCGACCGCCATCGCGATGGCGACGCGCTGCTGCTGCCCACCCGAGAGCTGGTGCGGGAAGCGCCGGACGATCGTCCCGGGCGACGGCAGACGGACCAGGCGTGCGAGCTCGACGGCCCGCTCGGGTCCGTCGGGTTCGCCGTGTGCCCGGAGGGCCTCGCGGATCTGCTCGCCGATCCGCATCGACGGCGTCAGCGCCTGTCCGGCGTTCTGCGCGACGACGCTCGCGGTCCCGCCGCGGAGCGCGCGACGTCCGGCGGGCGAGAGCGCGAAGACGTCCTCGCCACCGACCCGGACCGTGCCGCGTTCCACCACGGAACCGGCACGGAGGTGGGCGAGGAGCGAGCGGGCGACGGTCGACTTCCCGCTCCCGGACTCCCCGACGAGCCCGAGGGTCCGGCCGGCGGCGATGGCGAACGACACCCCGCGGACGACCGGGACGGTGCGGGACCCCGCGGCGTAGGAGATCGCGAGGTCGTCGACCTGCACGACGGGGCCGGGTGCGGCCGTACCCGGAGCGGTCGTGGCGGTCGTGGCTGTGGCGGTCATGCGCTCGCTCCCTGCTTCGCACGGTCGACGCCGAGGGACTTCGCGAGCCCGTCCGCGGCGAGGTTGAGTCCGACCACGAGGGTCGCGAGGGCGACGATCGGCGCGAGTGTGCCGAGCGGCACGACGGTCAACGCCGTCCGGTTCTCCTGCACCATGAGTCCCCAGTCCGGCGTCGGCGGGTTCGCGCCGAACCCGAGGAAGGACAGCGACGCGACGAGCAGCACGATCCACGACGCCCGCATGGCGTACTCGACGAGCACCACGTCGAGCACGTTCGGCAGGATCTCCCGGAACACGATCGACAGCGGGCGCTCCCCGCGGGCACGCGCCGCGGTGACGTAGTCCTGCGTGATGACGGTGCGGGCGGCACCGCGGACCACGCGGGTCACGGCGGGGGCGTAGACGATCGTGACGGCGAGCACGATGACCCAGAGCCCGGCGTCGAAGACCGTCACGACGACGAGGAGCGCGAGGATCGAGGGCACGCTGAGCAGGGCGTCGACGATGCGCATCACGACCTCGTCGAACCAGTTGTCGGCGTACGCGGTGACGGCGCCGAGCACGGTGCCCACCGCGACTGCGATCGTCGTCGCGAGGAAGGTCACGAGCAGGGCGTACCGACCGCCGTTGAGCGTGCGGGACAGCACGTCGCGGCCGTACTGGTCGGTGCCGAGCCAGTGCGTCCACGTCGGACCGGAGAGGACGTCGCCGGCGTTCGTCGCGACCGGGCTGTGACCGGCGATCACGGGCGCGAGCACCGCGAGCACGAGGTGGAGGGCGATGAGACCGAGCCCGACGGACAGGGCGGTGGAGCCGCGCAGCGGGGCGAGGACACGACGGACCGCGCCGGGTCGCAGGGTGCCGGTGGGGCGGGGAGCGACGGCGGTCATGCGGCTACCTTCCTGGATCGGCTCGTCGTGCCCGCGCGGCGGACCCGGGTCCGCCG
>NZ_LDQC01000042.1 GCF_001475545.1 Curtobacterium luteum
AGGACGCCGCCGGACTCAACTTGCAAGAACGACGTGGCCATCGGCCCTCCGTCGGGATCTGGGAATACCAGCTCCCGCGAGGGTCGGTGGCCATTTCTGTTTGTGGCGGACGTTCGCCTCGACGCGCGGCACGGTTCGTGATGAACTGGGCGTGTGGCGGGCTCGCGGCCGGCACCCAATGACAACGACACAGCGGACGACAGCTCGGGTGACCGGGCGCGCAGACGAGGAGCGACGGTGGCGAACGACGACGAACAGCGACGAGACGGCGAAGGCCGTCCGGACAGGCCGCGTCGAGACGGAGACCGTGGGCCTCGTCGTGACGGCGGTCAGGGTGGCCGTTGGTCGTCCGGGCCTCGCGACTTCGAGCGTCGGGAGGGTAGCCGTCGTGACGACGGCCCTCGCCGAGATGGTGGTCGTCCGTTCCGCGACGGTTCCCAGCGTGGTGACCGTCCTGCATGGCGCGGGGACCGTTCTGACACTGGGCGTCCGCCGCGCGGCGACGGTCCACGTGGTGCTGGCCGTCCGGAGCGCGACGGTGATCGTCCGTACCGTCCGCAGCGTGACGGTGATCGTCCGTACCGTCCGCAGCGTGACGGTGATCGTCCGTACCGTCCGCAGCGTGACGGTGATCGTCCGTACCGTCCGCAGCGTGACGGTGATCGTCCGTACCGTCCGCAGCGTGAAGGCGACCGTCCGTCCCGTGGCGGGTCCGATCGGCCGCAGCGCGATGGCGATCGTCCGTACCGTGGTGGCGCCGATCGTCCGCGCCGTGACGGCGATCGTTCGTCCCGTCCTGCACGCGATGGTGACCGCCCGTTCCGGAACGATCGTCCGGCGCGTGATGGTGACCGTCCGTTCCGTAACGATCGTCCGGCGCGCGATGGTGACCGTCCGTTCCGTAACGATCGTCCGGCGCGTGATGGTGACCGTCCGTTCCGTGGCGATCGTCCGGCGCGTGATGGTGACCGTTCGTTCCGTGGTGGTGCCGATCGTCCGCGTCGTGATGGTGATCGGTCGTTCCGCTCGGACCGTCCCGCTCGTGATGGTGATCGGTGGTTCCGCTCGGACCGTCCCGCTCGTGACGGCGGCCGGCCCTTCCGCGGCGACTCCGACCGTCCGCGTCGCGACGGCGGCGACGAGCGTCGTCGCTTCGGGGACGGTTCCCGCCACGCCGGCGCACGCTTCGGGGAGGCAGCCCGGGACGACTGGGAGGACCGCGACCCGTACGGCACCAAGTCGATCCGACCCCGCCACGACGATCCGGAGATCCCGGACGGCGTGCAGGCCCGTGACCTCGACCCCGCTGCCCGCGCGGAACTCAAGACGCTCAGCAAGGACAACGCCGACTGGGTCGCGAAGCACCTCGTCTCGGCGGCGCTCCTCGTGGACGTCGACCCCGAGACGGCGAACCAGCACGCACTGAGCGCTGCACGTCGTGCCGGTCGGGTCGCCGTCGTCCGGGAGACGGCCGCGATCACCGCGTACCGCCTCGGCGACTTCGCCACCGCGCTCCGTGAGCTGCGGACCTACCGGCGCATCGCCGGCAAGAACGACCAGCTGCCGATGATGGTCGACTGCGAGCGCGGCCTCGGCCGGCCCGAGCGTGCGCTCGAGCTCGGTCGTTCGGTCGACCGCGCAGCCCTCGACACCCCCGTGCAGGTGGAGCTCGCGATCGCGATGTCCGGCGCACGCCTCGACCTCGGCAATCCACAGGCTGCGCTCGGCGAGCTGGAGATTCCACAGCTCGACCCCTCCACTGCCTACAGCTGGTCCCCGGCGCTCTACAGTGCTTACGCGGCCACGCTCGAGGAGCTGGGTCGTCAGGACGAGGCCGACGAGTGGTGGGCCCGTGTCGACCATGCGACCGCGGCGTTGGCCGAGGCCGCTGACGAGGATGCTTGGGAGACGGTTGATGTGGTCGAGGAAGCGATCGAGGACGAAGGACGCCGAGAGGACGACGCCGAGCAGCCCGACGAGCCCGCAGTCGAGCAGGATGCCGACGACGAGCTCGAGCCAGCAGACGAACCCGCTCCTCTCGACGAGCCCGGCCCCGCCGACGAGCCCGGAGAGATCGACGACGACAACCCCGTCGACGTCGACGGCTCCGCAGCCGACTGACACGGCTCGGCAGCCGACCGACGCGGCGCAGCACCCGGCTGACGTCCCGGTTCCACCCACGCACGGTGTCGACCTGGTCCTCACGGACCTCGACGGCGTCGTGTACCGCGGCCGCAACGCGATCTCGCACGCGGTCGAGTCCCTCACGCGGGCGTCGCTCGGCGCCCGCGTCGGGTACATCACGAACAACGCGTCGCGGCGTCCGGTCGACGTGGCCGAACACCTCGAGGCCTTCGGCCTCGAGGTCGCCGCTGACGACGTCGTGACCTCCTCGCAGGCCGGGGTCCGACTTCTGTCGACGCTCGTGCCGCCCGGGTCGACGGTCCTGGTGACCGGTGGCCTCGGTCTCACAAGCATCGCCGAGGAAGCCGGTTTCACGGTCACGAACAGCGCCGAGGACTCCCCGGCGGCGGTCATCCAGGGCTTCTCGCCCGACCTCGGGTGGAAGGAGCTCGCGGAGGCGTCCTTCGCGCTCGCCGATCCGGACGTGCCGTGGGTCGCGACGAACATGGACTGGTCGATCCCGGTCGAGCGCGGCATCGCGCCCGGCAACGGCACGCTCGTGTCGGCCGTACACCAGGCGGTCGGCCGTATGCCGGTCGTCGCGGGCAAGCCCGAACGACCGATCTTCGACGCGGCCCTCGCCCGGTTCGGCGGGGAGCACCCGTTGTTCATCGGCGACCGACTCGACACCGACATCAAGGGCGCGAACGACGCCGGCATCCCGAGCGTCCTCGTCCTGACCGGGATCGACCAGGCGAAGCAGGTCCTCGCGGCCGACCCGAAGTCGCGACCGACGTTCATCCTCGGCGACCTCCGCGGTCTGTCGGCGCCGTACCCGGTGACGGTCCGGCGCGAGGACCAAGACGGCACCCGGTACGTCACGGTCGGCGAGTCCACGGTCGCCATGCGTGGGCACGTCGTGCGGGTGCTCGACGACGGGGCCGACCTCGATCGTCTGCGCGCCGGTGCGACGATCATCTGGGAGTCGGGACTGGCCATCTACGGTCTCGACGTGGACCCGAAGCTGTACGGCGGCGAGTAGCGTGACGGACGTGCCGAACGAGGACCGCCCGACGCCGCAGCAGCCCGCTGCCGTGCCGGCGCGTCCGAAGCCGGGCGGCGCTCCCGGCGCTCCGGTGTCCGAGCAGGACCACGAGGACTTCGCCGCACGGACCGCAGCGGCGGAGGACCTCGACGTCGCGGACCGTGCGGACGCTTTCGCGGCGTTGCACGACGAACTCCGCACCCGGCTCGAGAGCGGCGGCACGGCTGGTGCATGAGCCCGCCGGAGCACCCGTGGGCGCTCGCGGCGGTCCCGTCCGTCTCGACGCGCTCGTCGCCGAACGCGGACTCGCGCGGTCACGCACGGCGGCGGCCAAGCTGATCCAGGACGGGCGCGTCACGGTGGCCGGGGTCGCGGTGGTCAAGCCGTCCCACCCGACCCGTGCGGACGCCGCGATCGTCGTCGACGCCGGGGACGCGTGGGTCTCCCGTGCTGCGCGCAAGCTCGTCGGAGCCCTCGACGCCTTCGACATCGACCCAGCCGCACGGGTTGCACTCGACGTCGGCGCGAGCACGGGCGGCTTCACGCAGGTGCTCCTGGCACACGGTGCCCGTCGGGTCATCGCGCTCGACGTCGGCCACGGTCAGCTGGACCCCGTGGTCGCCCTCGACGACCGGGTGGCCGTGGTCGAGGGATGCAACGCGCGGAACCTCACCGCGGAGTCGTACGCCGCGCTCGATCCGGCAGCGGCCGAGACGTCCCTCGTGGTCGGTGACCTGTCCTTCATCTCACTCCGGATCGTGCTGCCGGTGCTCGCGTCCGCGGTGCCGTCCGACGACTTCGTGCTGCTGGTCAAGCCGCAGTTCGAGGTCGGCCGTGGCGGCGTCCGAGAGGGCATCGTGCGGGACGCGGGTCTCCGGAACGACGCGCTCATGAACGTGCTCTGGTCGGCGTGGGACGCGGGCCTCGGGACATCCGGTCTCGCGGCCTCGCCCATCGTCGGCACGCACGGCAACCACGAGTACCTCGCGCGCTTCCAGCGTGGTGTCGGTACCAATCCGACAGAATGGATCGGCCGGGCGACGAGCCTGGCGGAAGGGGTGGCATGAGCGACGAACGGCACATCCTGCTCGTCTCGCACACCGGGCGGCAGGACTCGATCGACGCCGCGGTCGAGGTCTGCGACATCCTGCACGCCGCCGGGGTGACCCCCGTGATGCCGTTCGACGAGTACGCCGACGTCCGGCGGGCCGAGGCGTCCGTGGGCAAGGTCGACATCCTCGGTGTCGACGTGCAGGCGGACCAGCTCGAGATCGTCATCGTGCTCGGCGGCGACGGCACCATCCTCCGCGCGGCAGAGCTCGTCCGCGGGACCCGTGCGGCGCTCGTCGGGGTGAACCTCGGACACGTCGGGTTCCTGGCCGAGAGTGAACGCCCCGACCTCGAGGAGACCGTGCAGCGGACCCTGCGTGGTGAGTACCACGTCGAGGAGCGCGTGGCGCTGCAGGTCGACGTCGTCGTCGGCCAGGAGACCGTGTACTCCTCCTGGGCGCTCAACGAGGCCACGATCGAGAAGGCGTCGCGCGAACGCATGCTCGAGGTCGTCACCGAGGTCGACGGCCGCCCGCTGTCGTCCTTCGGTTGTGACGGTGTGGTCATCTCGACCCCGACCGGCTCCACGGCGTACTCGTTCTCCGGCGGCGGTCCGATCGTCTGGCCGGACGTCGACGCGATCCTCATGGTGCCGCTGAGCGCGCACGCACTGTTCTCCCGCCCCATCGTCGTCGGCCCGGACTGCACCCTCGCGGTCGAGGTGCTGCGCCGGACGAGCGGCGTCGGCGTGCTGTGGTGCGACGGCCGCCGAGCGCACGACCTGCCGCCGGGTGCGCGCGTCGAGGTGCACCGGTCCTCCGAACCCGTGCGGGTGGCGCGGCTCAAGGACGCCCCGTTCACCGACCGGCTGGTGGCGAAGTTCCGCCTGCCCGTCACCGGCTGGCGCGGCCCGCAGCGCGACGACGAGGTCGATCAGTGATCGAGGAGATCTCGATCGCCGACCTCGGAGTGATCGGTGACGCCACGCTCGAACTCGGCCCGGGCTTCACCGTCGTGACCGGTGAGACCGGCGCAGGCAAGACGATGATCGTCACCGCACTCGGCCTCCTGCTCGGCGCCCGTGCGGACGCCGGTGCCGTCCGTCGGGGTGCGTCGTCCGCCGTCGTCGAGGGACGCTGGCACGTGCCGGACCACGACGCCGTCGCCGAACGGGTCGAGGACGCCGGCGGTGCCGTCGAGGACGGCGAGCTCATCCTCACCCGCACCGTGTCGGCGGAGGGCCGCAGCCGCGCGACGGTCGGCGGTCGCAGCGCCCCGGTCGCGGTGCTCGGGGAACTCGCCGACCAGCTCGTCACCGTGCACGGCCAGTCCGACCAGATCCGCCTCACGTCGGCCGCTGCCCAGCGCGCGGCCCTCGACGGGTTCGGCGGTCCGAAGCTCCAGAAGGCGTTCGACGCGTACGTCGCGGCGTACGACGCGTGGCAGCAGCACGCGGGCGAACTCGAGACGCTCACGCGTGACCGCGACGACCGCGTCGCCGAGGCGGAGCGGATCCGCGCGGCCTCGGACGAGATCGAGGCCGCCGACCCGCAGCCGGGTGAGGACGTCGAACTCGCGGAACGGGCCGAGCGGCTCGGCAACCTCGAGGAACTCCGGCTGTCGGCAGGCCTCGCGCACGAAGCGCTGTCGAGCGAGTCGCTCGAGGGTGCACCGGACGTCGTCGGCCTCGTCGAGTCGGCACGCCGAGCGGTCGAGCGCGTCGCGGCTTCGGACGCCGCGCTGCAGCCCGTGCTCGAACAGCTGACGGAGCTGAGCATCCAGGCGACGGAAGCGTCTGCGAGCCTGTCGAGCTACCTCGGCTCGCTCGAACCGGACGCAGGTCACGACCTCGAGCTCATCAACGAACGGCGTGCCCTGCTCGCCGGGCTCACACGCAAGTACGGTGAGACCGTCGACGACGTCATCGCGTACGGGCAGCGCGCCGGCGAACGACTCCTGGAGCTCGACGGCGACGACGACCGCATCGCTGCACTGCAGCAGGCGGTCGAGCAGGACGAACGGGCCCTCGCGGACGCCGCCGGTGCCCTCACCGCGGCCCGGACCAAGGCGGCCGGCGACCTCGCGAAGCGCGTCACCGCCGAACTGAAGTCGCTCGCGATGGCGGGCGCCACCCTCGTGGTCGAGGTCACCGACGCGGGGGAGTACCGCCGACACGGTCGCGACCAGGTGGCGATCCTCCTGCAGCCGCATTCCGGCACCGACCCGCGTCCGATCGGCAAGGGGGCGTCCGGCGGTGAGCTCTCGCGGGTGATGCTCGCGATCGAGGTCGTGATGGCCGGCAGCACCACGGTGCCGACATTCGTCTTCGACGAGGTCGACGCCGGTGTCGGCGGTGCGGCGGCGATCGAGATCGGGCGGCGGCTCGCGCAGCTCGCGGAGCGGACGCAGGTCATCGTCGTGACGCACCTCGCGCAGGTCGCGGCGTTCGCGAACAACCACCTCAACGTCGTGAAGGACGCCAGCGGCGCGGTCACCTCGTCGAGCGTGCGCCGGCTCGACGGCGAGGAGCGGCTGCAGGAGATGGCGCGGCTGCTCTCCGGCCTCGGCGACAGTGCGAGCGGCATGGAGCACGCCCGCGAGCTCCTCGAGGTGGCCGGCCAGTCGGTGTGACGACGCCCCGACCCGGTTGCCGGAGCAGCGACCGGACACGGGTGCGCGTCCTCTCTGGAGCGTGTGCTGTCCGCGGTGCGTCCTTCCGGCGGTGCGCATGGCTCGGGGCGGGCCCCGCTCGGACCGGAGGCTTGCCCTCCCTCTGCCGGACCACCCGCCATCGGCGCAAGCTGGTCGGTCTGGAGGCCCGTCCTGCCTCCGCCACGACCCTCGCGTTCTCGGTCGGGTGGCGCTGCGCGTGTCTCCCGACGGTGACGCGACGGTCGTTCTTTCCCATGACGCACGCGATGATCGGTCGTTCCGGGCGTGCCTGGTCGAACCGGATGACCAGGTGTGCGCGAACGCACCAGGCGCGCGCGAAAGCACCAGGCGCGCGCGAACGCACCAGGCGCGCGCGAACGCACCAGCCGCGCGCGAACGCACCAGCCGCGCGCGAACGCACCAGGCGCGCGCGAACGCACCAGCTGTGCGCGGGAGCACCACCCACCGCGGCGGACCAGCCGCGCACGCCTGCCGGGCCCGACCTCGTGTCTGCCGCAACGCCCGCGGCGAACGCGGGTCGCGCCTCCCGTCCGATCTGACGTAGGATGGAAGCCCGTGGCGGACACTTACAGCGGCGGAACACAATCTTCGAACCAGACCCCGAAGGTGACGAAGCAGATCTTCGTGACCGGCGGGGTCGTCTCGTCTCTCGGCAAGGGCCTGACGGCGGCCAGCCTCGGCAACCTGCTCACGGCGCGCGGCCTCAAGGTCGTCATGCAGAAGCTCGACCCGTACCTCAACGTGGACCCGGGCACGATGAACCCGTTCCAGCACGGCGAGGTCTTCGTGACCGACGACGGCGCCGAGACCGACCTCGACATCGGGCACTACGAGCGCTTCCTCGACATCAACCTCTCGCAGGCGGCGAACGTCACGACCGGGCAGGTCTACTCGAGCGTCATCGCCAAGGAGCGTCGGGGCGAGTACCTCGGCGACACGGTCCAGGTCATCCCGCACATCACCGACGAGATCAAGCGTCGGATGCGCGAGCAGGCCGAGAACGACCCCCAGCCCGACGTCATCATCACCGAGGTCGGCGGCACGGTCGGCGACATCGAGTCGCAGCCGTTCATCGAGTCGGCGCGTCAGGTGCGCCACGAGCTCGGCCGGAACAACGTCTTCTTCGTGCACGTCTCGCTCGTGCCGTTCATGAACGCCTCCGGCGAGCAGAAGACCAAGCCGACGCAGCACTCCGTCGCGCAGCTCCGCTCGATCGGCATCCAGCCGGACGCGCTCGTCCTCCGCAGCGACCGTCCCGTGTCGGACTCGAACAAGCGCAAGATCGCCCTGATGTGCGACGTCGACGAGGATGCCGTCGTGAACGCCGTCGACGTGCCGTCGATCTACGACCTCCCGGGGCTGCTGCACGACCAGGGGCTCGACCAGGTCATCATCGACGCCCTCCGTCTCGAGGCGCACGACGTCGACTGGTCGGCGTGGAAGCCGGTCCTCGACGCGGTGCACGAGCCGAAGAAGGAGGTCACGATCGCCCTCGTCGGCAAGTACATCGACCTCCCCGACGCGTACCTCTCGGTCACCGAGGCCCTCCGCGCCGGCGGGTTCGCCCACAACGCCCGCGTGAAGCTCAAGTGGGTCGTGTCCGACGACTGCACGACGCCCGAGGGCGCCGCGAAGCACCTCGGCGACGTCGACGGCATCTGCGTCCCCGGCGGCTTCGGCGTACGCGGCATCGAAGGCAAGCTCGGTGCGCTCCGGTTCGCACGTGAGCAGGGCATCCCGACACTGGGCCTCTGCCTCGGCCTGCAGTGCATGGTCATCGAGTACGCCCGCCACGAGGCTGGGCTGACCGACGCGTCGAGCACCGAGTTCGACCCGGAGACCACGACGCCGGTCATCGCGACCATGGCGGAGCAGGTCGACATCATCGCCGGCGGTGACCTCGGCGGGACCATGCGCCTCGGCCTCTACCCGGCGCACTTCACCGACGGGTCGCTCGCTGCCGAGCTCTACGGTGCCCAGGAGGCATCGGAGCGCCACCGTCACCGCTACGAGGTCAACAACCAGTACCGCCAGCAGATCGCGGACGCCGGCCTGGTGTTCTCGGGCACCTCGCCCGACGGCACGCTCGTCGAGTACGTGGAGCTGCCGCGCGAGGTGCACCCGTTCTACATCGCCACGCAGGCGCACCCGGAGCTCCGGTCGCGTCCGACGAACGCGCACCCGCTGTTCGCCGGGCTGGTCGGTGCGGCGATCGAGCGTGCGGGTGCCTCGAGCCTGTTCGACCCGCAGGAGTCGGCTGCCTGACGCGACCATCCGACGGCCTGGAGGCGTGGTGCCAGCTGGCACCGCGCCTCCCGTCCGTCTCCGGGTCACGTCCACCTGGTCTCGCTCGCCTCCGCGCGTGCCAGGATTGACCACGTGACCGACGCACCCATCGCAGACGAGCCCACCTCCTTCGACGTCATCGACTCCACGGTCGTGTACGAGGGCGTCGTGTGGAACGTCAAGCGGGACACCGTCGCCTACGGCGACGGCTCGATGGTGCGCGAGTACATCGACCACACCGGGGCCGTCGCCGTCTACGCGGAGGACGACGAAGAGCGCGTGCTCGTCATCCAGCAGTACCGGCACCCCGTCCGGGTGCGCGACTGGGAGCTGCCCGCAGGGCTCCTCGACCACCCGGGCGAGGACCACCTCGTGGCCGCGAAGCGCGAGCTCGCCGAGGAGGCCGACGTCGAGGCCGACGAGTGGGAGCACCTGGTCACGTACAACACGTCCTCGGGTGGAAGCGACGAGTTCCTCGAGATCTACCGCGCCCGCGGCATCCGGGCCACGGCGTCGGCGTTCGAGCGGGAAGCCGAAGAGGCCGACATCGTGAAGCGGTGGGTGCCCCGCGAGGAACTCGTGTCGGCGATCCTCGACGGAAGGCTGCACAACTCAGGGCTCGTCGTGGCGGTGCTCGCCGCTGATGCCGCTGCCCGTCGGTAGCGTGCCGGTCGTCACGGTGACCCGGTGACCACGCTCGCGCAGGCCACGGAGACCTACCTACGGCACGTCGCGATCGAGCGCGGGCTGTCGCAGCACACCGTGTCGGCCTACCGACGGGACCTCTCGGTGTTCGCGGACTGGTTGGCCGTCGCGCCGGTCGTCGACTCCGCGGGAGCCGACCGCGCCGGGGGAGCCGCTGCCGTCGACGACGTGGGTCGGATTGCGCGGGCGGACATCGCCGGGTTCGTGGAGCACCTCGCCACCCGGCCCGAGCCGCTCGCGCCACGGTCGATCGCGCGGATGCTCAGCTCGGTGCGGTCCTTCACGGCGTTCGCTGCGGGGGAGGGCTGGCTACCGCTCGACCCCGGCACCGCCGTCCGACCGCCGAAGGCACCGATGCGACTGCCGAAGGCGATCTCTGTGCACGACATGGAGCGGCTGCTCGGCGCGGTCGTCGGGGACGATCCCGTGCAGCTGCGGGACCGGGCACTGCTCGAACTGCTCTACGCGACGGGGGCGCGGATCTCCGAGGCGGTGGGGCTGTCCGTGGACGACGTGCTGTCGGAGGAGGACTCCGGGGTGTCCGTCGTGCGGGTGACAGGCAAGGGGAACAAGCAACGCATCGTGCCGCTCGGCAGCTTCGCCCGGGCGGCGATCGACGCGTACCTCGTCCGTGCTCGGCCGGTGTTCGCCGCGCGCGGGCCGTCGACGCCGGCGCTGTTCCTCGGAGCCCGTGGCGCGCGGCTGTCCCGGCAGAGCGCGTGGCTCGTGATCCAGGCCGCTGCGGCTGCGGCGGACCTCGAGGCGCACGTGTCGCCGCACACGTTCAGGCACTCGTTCGCGACGCACCTGCTCGAGGGCGGGGCGGACGTGCGCGTCGTGCAGGAGTTGCTCGGGCACGCGAGCGTCGCGACGACGCAGATCTACACGATGGTCACGGCGGACATGCTGCGCGACGTGTACCAGACGGCACACCCGCGGGCGCGGCGGGCGTAGCCGTGCTTCGGGCGGTGTCGAACCGCGAAAGCGACATCGAACCGGCGGGGTGTGGCGGTTCGATGTCGCTTCCGTGGTGCGGCGCGCCGAGTGCGATGCGAGCCCGCGCCGCTCGGCGTCAGAACAGGCCGTACTGCGCCGAAGCGGCGACAGCAGCCGTGGCCACCGCGACGACGAGGGCGCTCGCCGCGATGCTCCGCGAGAGCACCCGCCACCCGCCGGTGGCCCGCGGCGCGACCACGGCCGCCGACCCGATCGCCAATGCGGCTGCGCTGACGAGCCCGAGCGGGTTCCATGCCGCCGAGAGCGCTGCAGCCAGGGCGGCGACGACGGTCAGCACGCAGAGTCGGCGGACGTTCCCGGCGTCGGACGCCCACGGACGAGTCCCGATCGTCGCGGTGCCGACGGAGAACGACGGCCCGACGGGCGCGACCACCACCGGCACGACCGGGTCCGTCCGGGGCGGCAGGGCGCGGGTCGCCTCGGCCCAGGTGCGGCCGTCCCACCAGCGCAGTCGCGTCGCGTCCTGCGGATCGGGGAACCACCCGGCGGCCGGGAGCGTCACGGGGTCCTCCTCGAGGAGACGGAGTTCGGTCGGTACCCCTCGACGCTACGGGAGCGCGTGGGCCGTGGGCATGCCCAAACCGGGTGTCGGCGACATGGGGGACCACTGCGCTCAGGCGGGGACGGGCGCCGCGTCCACCTCCGTGAAGACGTCCTTCACCGCGGCGAGCAGCCGGGCGTTGAAGTCGACCCCGAGCTGGTTCGGCACGGTGACGAGCACGGTGTCGGCAGCACGGACGGCCCGGTCGGCGGCGAGCTCCACGACCAGGTCTTCGGGCGACCCGATGTACGAGCGGCCGAAGCGGGCGAGCCCGCCGTCGAGGTGTCCGACCTGGTCCTGGCCCTCGACCTGCGCCCGGACACCGAAGTAGTGCCGCGACTCGTCGTCGATGATCGGGATGATGCTCCGCGAGACCGAGACCCGCGGGGTCCGCTCCCACCCCATCTGCTCCCAGGTCGACCGGAAGCGGTCGATCTGCTCGGCCTGGAGCTCGTCGAACGGCACACCGGTGTCCTCGGTCAGGAGCGTCGACGACATGAGGTTCATGCCCTGTTCGGCGGTCCACTCCGCGGTGGCTCGGGTGCCGGCACCCCACCAGATGCGGTCGGAGAGCGTGTCCGACAGCGGGAAGACGGGCAGCGATCCGGCCATCCCGGTCATCTGCGGATCGGCGTTCGCCATCGGCTCGCCGGCGATCGCGCGGCGGAAGACGCTCGTGTGCGCCCGGGCGAGGTCGGCGCCGTTCGGGTCCCCGGCGTCCGGCACGTAGCCGAACTGCTGGTAACCGGCGAGGGCGGTCTCGGGTGATCCCCGGGAGACGCCGAGCTGCAGTCGGCCGCCCGAGATGAGGTCGGTCGCGGCGGCTTCCTCGGCCATGTACAGCGGGTTCTCGTAGCGCATGTCGATGACGCCGGTGCCGATCTCGATGCGGCTGGTCCGGGCGGCGATGGCGGACAGGAGCGGGAACGGTGCGGCCTGCTGCGGGGCGAAGTGGTGCACGCGGAAGTAGGCGCCGTCGACACCTGCCTCCTCGGCGGCGACGGCGAGGTCGACCGCCTGCACGAGGGCCTCGCGTGCGCTGCGCACCTTCGACCCTGGCACGTCGCGCCAGTGTCCGAACGACAGGAACCCGATCTTGGTCATGTCCATGCGAACGCATCTGCACGACCGTCCATTCCGAGGCAGACCCGAGCGGGCTCGGACTACCGTCGTGGGTCATGGACGACCCCCGCGCCGCGCTCACCGCCGAGCGCCTCCGCAACGAGCGGCTGCTGGCCGGCGTCGAGCAGAGCATGCGCGACGTCAGCGACGCCCGGCAGGACGCCAACTCCGACGACGAGCACGACCCCGAGGGTGCGACCCTCGCGTGGGAGCGCGGTTCGCTCGGCGCGGTGCGGGACGACGCCCGGGAGCGGATCCGTCTGGTGGACGCCGCGCTCGCGCGGCTCGATGCCGGGACCTACGGCCGCTGCGTGGTCGGTGGGGAGCCGATCCCGGAGGCGCGCCTGGCTGCCGTCCCGTGGGCTGCGACGTGCGTCGCACACGCGTGACGAGCCTCCAGGCAGGGTTGCCGACCCGACGGTGACGACGGCCGGGAGGCTCGTGGTGCGCCGTCCAGGTCCCTGCCGTCCGCCACGGCGCTGTTTCCCAGCCGCGGCCCCTACCGTGCCGACATGGACCGCAACCCCGACGAGCGACCCGACGCTGTCGAGCCCTCGGAGGCGCGGCACCACCGCTTCCAGTGGTTCCGTGACCTCCGCGCCTGGATCCACGCGCGGCCGCACGTGCACCTCGTCTACAAGGTGCTCGTCGGGGTCGTCGGCGGCCTCGTCGTCATCATCGGTCTGATCCTCGTGCCGCTGCCCGGGCCCGGGTGGCTCGTGGTCTTCATCGGGCTCACGATCCTCGCGAGCGAGTTCCACTTCTTCCACCGGATCATCACGTGGCTCCGGGCGCAGCTCCACCGCTTCTGGGACTGGGCGAAGACGCGCGGCCCGAAGTGGTTGCGCAACATCGCGGACCGGGGCAAGGCGGACGTCGACGCTGCTCACGCGGACGCGCACCGGAACATGGGCATGCAGGCCCGCGCACCGAAGCACCCGCGCCCCGGCCACTGACCGGTCCCGTGGTGACGCGCGGGATCCGCACCCGGATGTCGATGCGGTCGAGGAGCGGTCCCGAGAGCCGTGCCAGGTACCGCTGGCCCGTGCTGGCCGAGCACTCGCACGGCGTCGCATGCGCGAGCCCGGCGTGCCCGCACGGGCACGGCTTCGCCGCGATCATCACTTGGCACTGCTCGGGGAACTGACCGCACCGGCGGAGCGGTGCACGGCGATCCGCCCGGACTCGAGCGGTTGCCGGAGCGCGTCGAGAACCGCGCGGGGAGACTTTGGCGCTTCAACAACGAATCACCAAGTACATCCGTCCGATGGAAGGACGTGCGATGTTCGGCTCGGCAGCGATCTACGCGCGCATCTCGAAGCCTAGAGGGGGACGCCAGCAGGGTGTCGAGCGGCAATACGCGCTGTGCCGCGGGCTGGCGCGCGACACGGCCTGACGGTGGCCGCGGTCTTGGTGGACAACGACATCAGCGTCGACTAACTCCACGAAAATGCGACCGCAGTACTCCGACATGTTGTAGCGCGCGCGAGCCGGTGATTTCTCCGCAATCCTGGCGTACTCGAACAGTCGCCTTACTCGTAGGCCACGCGAGCGCATCCGCAACGAGGCGGACCGGATCGAACGCCAGCGGGGCGATCTTCTCGGCACGACGCAGCTGTCCGACGCACTAGCGGGCGGGGTGGACTGGCGCGCTTGGACTCCGATGAAGAGGCGAAACTTCCTTCGGCTGGCAGTCCAGCGGGTCGAGGTCAATCCGTGGCCCGAAGGCGTCGTCGTCACGCTCAGCCGCCCTCGCGGTGAGACAAACGAACAGTCGGAGCGACGGCGGGCCGAGCACACGTAAGGGGCGCTGACGCGCCGGGTGCGCATCATCACCTAGCGGGGTCGGTGGTTGCCGGTAACGTGTGAGGAAAGGTCACGCGAACTCGGAGCCCCATTTGTCACCTTCAGATATTCTCGCATCAGCGGCACTCGTGCTCACTGTGATCGGGATCTACTACGCAAGCAATCAAGCGAAGTCGGCAAACGAGGCGGCCACGACTGCCAAGGACCAAGTAGACGCCGCTCGCGAGCAGGTGCGGGCCGCGGACGATCAAGTTGCTGAGATGCAGCGTCAGACTGACGCGACCTTGGCGTCGCTCGAACCCCAGCTGGAGTTTGTTGTTGTCAAGACGCCTCGGGATGTGAACGAGAGCGATCCCCGCCTGTCAGCGAAGAAGCTGCACACCTGGGAATGGCGAGTAATCAATCACGGTGGCGCACCGGCACTAGACGTGAAGGTCGTCCCGAACTTCGACCCCGACAGCACCGAGCACGGCGAGATGCACCTCGGCGGGATCGCCGCCGGCGAGAGCGTCCGTCTTTGGAGCCGATTCCAGCCGAGGATGCCCTCTTATCCGGAAGCTTTTGAGAGGCTCGGAGGCAAGAGGCCAATGCTCGCCGTCACGTTCGACACTATCCGAGGTGAGCACGCTGTTGCAGCGCTCGACGTCGTGGAGCGGAATGAGGTCGACAGATGAGCGCCGACTGGGCTGGGGTTCTCGTCGCCGTGTTGGCATTCGTTTTGTCCGTGCCGGTGGCGATCGTCGGCTTAATTCAGGCGCATAAGGCCAATGGCGCTGCTGCTGACGCGCAGGAGCAGATCGAAGCGACGAAGGCGCTAGCCGTCGCGGCGCAGGAGTCTGCTGCCGCGGCACAAGCCACACTTGAGCTGCGCACCGCGGCGCGCCTCGTGGTCCGTGCATATGCTCAGCCGTTTAGCCTGGAGCAGCGCAGAACGACCTATCACTGGTACATCGAAAACCGTGGTCAGGGCTGGGCAAATCGTGTTTCGGCGTACACGAACTTCGACGAGGGTCGCCGTGAGTACGGAGAGTTTCGGAGCCTTGGAGACATCCCGCCGCGAGGCAACATTCTGATGAAGCCGAAGAACCCGTTCCCGTCACTGGCCGAACTTGTCGAAGCTGGACCCGGCGACCACCTTAAGCTGCCGCATTTGACGGTGGAGTGGCAGGACGAAGAAGGGAAGGCTCGTACTGAACACATTCGTCCTCAGAACGGAACGGGTCACCATCCGCCCGCGGGACCCGTAGACAAAGGAACGCCTGAGGCAACTTGAGGCGAGTAGCCAGTCCTGAAGCCACTCTCCCACGGCTTCAGCGTAGTGCGAGCGGCCGTCAAATAAGGCGGAGGGCTCCGGCCGCGGCCGGAGTCCTCCCGTGGTCTCGCATCTACGCCTGAGCGCGACAGAAGATTTCGCTCCCTGCATCAGAACCGTGCGATTCTATCGACCAGCGCTTCACCTGCTCGGCACCGGTTCCTCGAGCGGGCAGCGAGCTCAGTCGGCGGCCGCGGCGCCCCGCTCGGGGCAGGTCCGGACGGAGCCGGTGGCCGTGCGTTCCACGACCGAAGCAGCCTGCTCCTCGACCACAGCCCGTCGGACCGACACGAGCTGCAGGACCAGGGCGGTCGCGGCGGCGAGGACGATGAACGCCCCGTAGCCGGCGAGCACGGGCACGAAGCCGAACGCCGGCTCGACGAGACCCGCGACGACGGCAGGGACGCCGAAGGCCAGGTAGCTCACGATGTAGATCGTCGACAGGAGCCCTGCACGGTGCGTCGGGGCGGCGGTCGCGAGCAGCATCCGGAGCGGCGCCTGGAACCCGGCACCGAACCCGATGCCGGCGATCGCGCTCCCGACGACGAGGCCGGGCAGCGAGTGCGCGAACACGAACGACACGGTGACGATCGGGCCGACGATGAGCGCGACGAGCCCGAGCAGCAGGCTGCGGCGGGTGTCGAGACGCTGGATCGCGAGACCGGTGAGCCCGCCGACCCCGGTCACGACGGCGATGAGCGCCCCGGCGGCGAAGTGGTCCCGGATGCCGAACACCGCGCCGAGCGCCGAGGGCACGAGCGAGAGGAAGAGGCCACCGAGCGCCCAGCTCGCGACGAGTGACCCGGCGACGCTGGGGAACAGGACGCGCGAGTCCCGCGGCACGGACACCGTCGGGCGGAGCGACCGGAGTGCGCCCGGTCGGCGGGTGACCCGCTCGGGGACGACGACGAGGGCGATCACCAGGACGAGCAGCAGCGCACCGAACACCACGTAGACGAGCTGTTCGGGGGCGGGCCCCCACTCGACGAGGGCGCCGCTCGAGAGTGCGCCGGTCGCGAGGGCGAACGGCGGGACGGCGCCGTTGAGCACGCCGGCGAGGGACGGGAAGCGCTCGAGGGAGTGGTCGATGAGCGCGGCCCCGAGGGCGCCGATCAGCAGGCCGACCGCCACGCCCTGGACGATGCGGTCGACGATGAGGGCCGTGAGTCCGTCGGCCCGGGTGAAGAGCACGAGGGAGGCCACGAGCAGCAGGCCACCTGCGAACAGCACCGGCTTCCGGCCGACGTGGTCGGACAGGCGTCCGGCGACGAGCATCGTGACGAGCAGTCCGGCGACGTAGATCGCGAACACCGCTGTGAGCATGAGCGGGGTGAGGTGCCACTCGGCCGCGTAGACGGGGTAGATGGGCGACGGCACCGAGGAGGAAGCCATCGCGGCGAGGAGCACCGCGGCGAGGATCCAGAACCCGGCGACCGAGCGAGCTGACTGCTGCATGAGCACCCTTCCGAGGAGGTCTTGTACGACTGCATTCGTACCGCAGTCCCCTGTACGACGCAACTCGTACAGCATCGTGAACGGTGCTACCGTCTCGTGCATGCCCGCGAACGTCGATGCCCCGGAGCGGCTGCCCCAGCCGACCGTCGCCGAGATGGACCTGCCCGTCGTGCTCGACGCCCTGAGCGACCCGATCCGCCTCGCCATCCTGCACCGGTACCTGATCGATGCCGCCGGCGGGGTGCGGAGCTGCGGCTGGGTCGGCATCGACCGGCCGAAGTCGACGCTGACGCACCACTTCCGCGTCCTGCGCGAGGCCGGCCTGCTCGAACAGCACCAGGAGGGCCTCGTCCGGTCGAGCCGGGTGCGCACCGACGAGGTGCAGCAGCGGTTCCCGGGTCTGCTCGACCTCGTCGCGGCATGGGAGGTCCCCGCGGCCCTCATGCGGGACGAGGTGCCGGCATGACCCGCGACGGGTCCGTGGCCCGCAGCGGGTCCACGAGCCGGAGCGGGTCCACTGCGCGCGCCGCGCACGCGCTCCCCACGATCCGCACGGAGCCCGACGCCGTCGCCGCGATCGCTGCCGACCTCCAGGCGGCCGGCTTCACCGTCGAACGTCTCGACTCCCTGTGGGGGGCCGAGGCCGCGGCCTCCCTGCACCGGGGATCGCGGGTGGCGGCGCTCCTAGCCCTCGCCGCACGGGAGTCCTCGCCGCTCGCCACCCTCGCCACGCTCTTCGTCCTCGGACTCCCCGTCTCGCGTGCCCACGCCGACGCCGCGTTCCCGACGGCCGGTGTCGACCGGGTCGTCGAGGCCGGGCTGCTGCGGCACGACACGGCGACCACCGACGACTCCGGACTCCCGCTCGACCCGGCCGACGCGCTCGTCCACCCGACGGTCGACCTCCGCCCGTACGCCTTCGTCGACGACCTCGGTGCCGGCAGCTGGTGGATCGTGTCGGACCTCGGCGAGCTCGCCCTCGGCACGGCACTGGGGGAGGAGCACGTGCTCGGCATCGGCGGGGCCACCACCACGCTGTCCGGCCTCCAGGTGCCCGTCCGGGTCCGTCGGGTGCTCGACCTCGGCACCGGGTGCGGCATCCAGGCCATGCACGCTCGCCGCTTCGCCGACGAGGTCGTCGCCACCGACATCTCCCGCCGCGCGCTCGACATCGCCCGCTGCAACGTCGCACTGAACGGGTTGGACGGCATCGAGTTCCGGCTCGGCTCCCTGTTCGAGCCCGTCGCCGGAGAACGCTTCGACCGGATCGTCTCGAACCCGCCGTTCGTCATCACGCCCCGCCGCGAGGGCGTCCCGTCCTACGAGTACCGCGACGGCGGGATGGTGGGCGACGCTCTCGTCGAGACCGTCCTCCGCGGCCTCGGCGAGCACCTCGAACCCGGCGGGACGGCGCAGCTCCTCGGCAACTGGGAGTACCGCTGGGGCTCCGACGGACTCGACCGGGTGCGGTCCTGGTTCGCGGACTCCGGCCTCGACGCCTGGGTGGTCGAGCGGGAGCGCGAGGACCCGCCCGCCTACGCGGAGACCTGGATCCGCGACGGCGGGACGAAGCCCGGCAGCGCCGAGTTCGACGACCTGGTGGACGCCTGGCTCGACGACTTCCGCGACCGCCGCGTCACCGGCGTCGGCTTCGGGTACGTCGTCGTGCGGCGGCCTCCGGCTGCGGACGACCGGCCGGGAGGCACGCCCCGCCTCCGCCGCTTCGAGCGCGTCCCCGAGGTGCTCGGGTCCAACCCCGCGGGGCTCGGCGCCACCGTCGCGCGCGTCCTCGACGCGGCCGACTGGCTCGCCGCGCACGACGACGAGGCGCTCGGCGCCGCGCACCTGCGCGTCGCCGGTGACGTCACCGAGGAACGCTTCTACTGGCCGGGCAACGACGACCCGACCGTGATGACGCTCGTCCAGGGTGGTGGGTTCGGACGTCGGGTCGACGCGGACACGGCGCTCGCCGCGTTCGCTGGCGCGTGCGACGGCGAGCTGTCGGTGCGGGCGATCATCGGTGCGATCGCGCAGATCACGGGCGTGGACGAGGACGCGCTCGTGGCCGACCTGCTGCCGCGGGCGCGCGACCTCGTCCTCGACGGACTCCTGCTCCCGGCCTGACCGGGAGGCTGCCCGAGCGGCGGCCGCCCGGGCAGGCGTGACCGGGCTCAGCTGCGGTGGTCGCGCCAGCTGTGCTCGGGCGCGTAGCCGAGCAGCTCGCGGGCCTTCTCGCTCGAGAGCAGCGAGCTGACGCCGTCGATGTCGCTCCGACGCTCGATGTCCGGGACGAAGCGCTCGACGAGCTCGATCGTCGGGGTGTCCATCACGGTGTCGGGGCTCGCGATCACGAACGCCTCGAACCCGGTGAGGTCCGCCTCGAGGGCGCGCCGGACAGCCTGGGCGCCGTCGCGGGAGTCGATGTACGACCACAGGTTGAAGGTCTTCGCCTCCGGGGTCGCGTCCCACGGGAACGCCGGGTAGTCGGTCTCGTCCATGACGTTCGAGAACCGGAGGCCGATCATCTTCAGCTCCGGGTCCCACCGGGTGAAGTGGCGGGCCATCTCCTCCTCCACGGCCTTGCCGAGGGAGTACGAGGACTGCGGGCGGACCGGGAACTCCTCGTCCACGGGCAGGTACGGCGGGTGGTGCTCGCCCATCGGGATGCCGAGCAGGGTCTCGCTCGACGCCCACACCACGTTCTTGATCCCGGCCTGGCGAGCGGCGTGGAAGACGTTGATCGACGACGTCGCGTTGTTCGTGATGAGGGCCACGTCCGGAACCTGCCCCGGAGCGGGCACGGCGGCGAGGTGCACCACGGCGTCGACGTGGTCGTACCGGTCGTCCACCCCGAGCAGCACGTTCAGGACCTGTCCGTGGTCGGTGAGGTCGGTGCGGATGAACGGCACCCGCTCGGGCTTGTCCGGCGAGGGCACCCGGTCCACGAGCACCACGTCGTACCCGTGCTCGTCCAGGTGCCGGACCACGGCCCGTCCGAGCTTCCCGCTGCCTCCGGTGACCACCACGCGCGTCATCGCGTCTCCTCTTCGTCGAGTCTTGCGTACCCCCTCATCCTGCCCGGCGCGGGGTGGACGCAACCAGGCACGGGCGGTACCTGTCCGCCGGACGCTGCACGGGCCTCCCGGCCGGCGCGCCTGCGCGCAGCAGCATCGGGCATGATCGTACGGTGTCCTCTCCCGACGTGACCGCCGCCTTCCGTGCCGCGCGTGACCAGCTCCTCGACGCGGCCTCCGCCGACCAGGCCCGTGCCGGCTTCACCTGGCCCGACGTCGGCGAGACGTTCAACTGGGCGGACGACTGGTTCGACGTCATCGCCCGCGGCAGCGACCGCACCGCGCTCCACCTCGTCGACGCCGAGCGCGACCGGCGGTTCAGCTACGCCGAGATGGCGGCGCGGTCGGACCGGCTCGCGGCGTTCCTGCACGCGCACGGCGTCCGGAAGGGCGACCACGTGCTCCTCATGCTCGGCAACCAGCTCGAGATCTGGGAGACGATGCTCGCGGTGATGAAGGTCGGCGCGGTGATCCTGCCGACGACCACGATGCTCGACACCGCCGACCTGCAGGACCGCGTCGACCGTGGTGCCGTCGCACACGTCGTGACGAACGCCTCGGAGACCGCCAAGTTCGACGGCGTGCACGGCGACTTCTCGCGCATCGCCGTCGGGGACCCGATCGACGGATGGACGAGCTACCCGACCGACCTCGGCGAGCCCGCGCCCGCGGGCGAGGTCCGACCCGTGGTCCGGACCCTCGCGACCGACCCCTGCCTGGTGTACTTCACCTCGGGGACGACGTCGAAGCCGAAGATGGTCGTGCACTCGCAGACCTCGTACCCGGTCGGGCACCTCAGCACCATGCACTGGATCGGCGTCCGCCCGGGCGACGTCCACCTCGCGATCAGCTCGCCCGGCTGGGGCAAGCACGCGTGGAGTTGCTTCTTCGCGCCGTGGATCGCCGAGGCCACCATCTTCGTGCACGACACCCCGCGGTTCGACCCGGTGGCGCTGCTCGCCGCACTCGACCGGCACGAGGTGACGTCCTTCTGCGCGCCGCCGACAGCCTGGCGGATGATGCTGCAGGGCGACCTCGGGGCCCGGCCGCGGGCGCTCCGCGAGGTCGTCTCCGCCGGTGAGCCGCTCAACCCCGAGGTGATCTCGCGGGTCGCCGACGCCTGGGGCCTGACGATCCGCGACGGCTACGGCCAGACCGAGACCACGGCGATCATCGGCAACCCGCCCGGCGCTCCCGTCACCCCCGGGGCGATGGGTACGCCGCTGCCCGGTGTTGAGGTCGTCCTCCTCGACCCGCTCACCGGCGAGCGGACCGATGAGGGCGAGGTCTGCCTCGACCTGACCCGCCGCCCGCTGAACCTCATGTCCGGCTACCTCGGGGACCCCGACCGCACCGAGGTCGCCATGCGCGACGGGTTCTTCCACACCGGGGACATCGCCTCGCGTGACGCCGACGGGCAGCTGACGTTCATCGGTCGCACCGACGACGTGTTCAAGTCGTCGGACTACAAGGTGTCGCCGTTCGAGGTCGAGAGCGCCCTGCTCCAGCACCCCGCGGTCGCCGAGAGCGCGGTCGTGCCCGCTCCGGACGCCGCCCGGCTCAACATCGTCAAGGCGTACGTGACGCTCGCCGCGGGGTGGGTCGGGGACGCGGACACCGCCCTGCAGGTCCTGCAGCACGCGCGGACGGCGCTCCCCGCGTTCGCCCGGGTCCGCCGCGTCGAGTTCGCGGAGCTGCCGAAGACGATCTCGGGCAAGATCCGCCGGGTCGAGCTGCGGGAGCGCGAGGAGCGGGCGGCCGCGGCCGGGGTCCCGGTCGCGGGGGAGTGGCGCGAGGACGCTTTCCCGGAGCTCCGGCGCAGCTGACGCGCGCAGCGGACGCGTGCGGCGTGCGCCGTCGTGGCGTACGCCGTCGTGGCGCGCGCAGCGCGACGTGCGCCACGGCGGCGTCCACTGATGCGCCCGCTGCGCTCGGTGCTCGTCAGTCGGTGACGCCGGCCTCGGCCTGCGTCACGGCGAGCTGCGCGATGAGCTCGACGTGCGCCGCCATGTCCCGCGACGGGTCGTAGAGCCACTGGATCTGCATGCCGTCCGACACCGCGAGCATGATGCTCGCCAGGGCCTCGGTGTCGATGCCGGCACGGAGCCGTCCGGCGTCCTGCATCTCGCGGAGCTGCCCGGCCATCGTCCTGCGGCCGTTCTCGTAGCGCTGCTGGAAGTAGTCGTGCGCCGCGTGCTCCGGGTCGGTCGCGGCCGCTGCGGACAGGTTCACGAACATCTGCACGAGCCCCGGGACCTCGGCGTTGTGCCGCACCACCGCGGCGAGGAGCTCGGCCGGGTCCGACGCCTGCCAGTCGTGCGCGTCGTCGATCGCGTCGCGGCGCTTGAGCACCTCGACCCACAGCTCGTCCTTGGAGTCGAAGTAGTGCAGCAGTCCGGCCTGGGTCAGCCCCACGGCGTCGGCGATGTCCTTGATGCTGGTGCGGCGGAAGCCGTTGACGGCGACGAGGTCGAGCGCGATCGTGAGGATCTCCTCGCGCTTCGCGATGCCCTTTGCGTACGAACCCCGTCGTGCCATGCGGTGACCATACCGCTCGCAGCACCCGGGATAAACCAAGCGGAAGTAGGTTTTGGGTGCTACCGTGATCGGAGCCGCCGAGGAAGGCGTGCGAGTCACCGGCGCTGGTGGCGTACCCGGAAGAAGGACCCAGTGGCCAACGACGCCCTGACCATGGCCGACACCCCCACCGCAGTCGCTCCCACACGCGGTCGGGGCAACCCGCTGATGTACACGCTCGGCATGCCGATCGCGATGTTCGGCCTGTTCATCGCCCTCCTGCCGCCCGTGCTCGTCGCGATGGCGCTCAAGGTCGCGGAGATCGCGCCGCAGAACCAGGCCGGCGTGCTCGGCACCGCCCTCGGCATCGGCGCGTTCGCGGCGATGGTCGCCAACCCCCTGGCCGGTCGCCTGAGCGACCGGACGGCCGGGAGGCTCGGCATGCGTCGCCCGTGGATCATCGGTGGCACCGTGGTCGGCTTCGCAGCCCTCGTGGCCGTCGCGACGACGTCCTCCGTCGTCGTCCTCGTGGTCGCCTGGGGCGTCGCGCAGATCGCGTACAACGCGACGATCGCCGCACTCACGGCGGTCATGCCGGACCACGTCACCCGCTCGCAGCGCGGCCGCGTCGCCGCGCTCCTCGGACTGGCGCAGAACCTCGCGCTCGTCGGCGGCACCTTCCTCGTGCAGCTCTTCACGACCTCGGCCACGCAGATGATCGTCCCCGGGGCGATCGGGTCGGCCCTCGTCGTGCTCTACGCCGTGCTCTTCCGTGACCGCGTGCTCGTGAACCGCCCGACCACGAGGCTCGGCGTCGGACAGCTCTTCGGGTCGTTCGTCTTCAACCCGGTCAAGCACCCGGACCTCGGCTGGGCCTGGCTGACCCGCTTCATGATGGTCGCCGCGCAGTACACCGCGGTCTCCTACCTCACGTACTTCCTGCGCGACGACATCGGAGTGAACGAGGCGAACCTCGCGAACGCGGTCTTCCAGGGCACGCTGTGGAACGTCGTCGGGATCGTCCTGACCTCGCTCGTGGCCGGCTGGCTGTCCGACCGCCTCGGGCGGCGCAAGCTCTTCGTGGCGGTCGCGGGCGTCGTCGGGGTCGTGGGTCTCGTGCTCATCGCGCTCGCTCCGTCGCTGTCGTTGGTGCTCGTCGGCGAGTTCGTCATGGGCGCCGGCATGGGTGTCTTCTACGCGGTCGACCTCGCGCTCATCACCGACGTGCTGCCCTCCGACCAGGACAACGCGAAGGACCTCGGTGTCGTGAACATCGCGCAGGCCCTCCCGCAGTCGATCGTCCCGGCGGCGGCCCCTGGCGTGATCGCCCTGACCGGCGGCTACAGCGGCTTCTTCATCACCGGAGCGGTGGTCGGCCTGCTCGGCATCGCCTCCGTCTCCCGCATCCGCGGCGTGCGCTGACGCCCGCCCACCCACGAAAGGACCGATCATCGTGACCACCGTGAACGAGACGACCCGTGCCTCCAGTCCGCTGACCGAGCGCATCGAGGCGCTCCTCGACCAGCTGACCGTCGAGGAGAAGGTGCAGTTGCTCACCGGACGTGACTTCTGGACCACCTGGCCGATCGAGAAGATCGGGCTCCGCCGCATCCTCATGTCCGACGGGCCCTCCGGCGTCCGCGGCGAGGTGTGGGACGAGCGCGACCCCTCGCTCAACCTGCCGTCCGCCACCGCGCTGTCCGCGAGCTGGGACCGCGCGATCGCCAAGCGCTACGGCGCCGCGGCTGCGGTGGAGGCGCGGCGCAAGGGCGTCGACGTCGTCCTCGGCCCGACGATCAACCTGCACCGCTCGCCCCTCGGCGGTCGGCACTTCGAGGCGTTCAGCGAGGACCCGGTGCTCACCGCCGACCTCGCTGCCAGCTACGTCGAGGGCGTGCAGGAGAACGGCGTCGCCGCGACACCGAAGCACTACATCGCCAACGACTACGAGACCGACCGCTTCACCGCCTCGACCGAGGTGTCCGACCGGGCCCTCCGCGAGCTCTACCTGCTCGCGTTCGAGAAGGCCGTCACCGAGGCGCACGCCTGGGCGATCATGTCGTCCTACAACGCGATCAACGGCGTGACCGCGTCGGAGAACGACCTGCTCGAGACGCCGCTCAACTCCGAGTGGGGCTTCGACGGCATCGTCGTCTCCGACTGGACCGGCGTCCGCTCCGTCGACTCGGCGAAGGCGTCCCAGGACGTCGCGATGCCCGGGCCGAACCCGTGGTGGAGCGAGGGGCCGCTGCTCGACGCCGTGCGCTCCGGCGACGTCCCCGAGGCCGACATCGACCGCAAGGTCCGTCGCATCCTGACCCTGGCTGCCCGGGTCGGGGCCATCGAGGGCTTCGAGCCGGTCGCCGCGGAACCCGTGCACGTCGAGGACGGCGTCGCGTTCGTCCGCGAGGCCGAGGCCGAGGGTACCGTCCTCGTCCGCAACACCGGGATCCTGCCGCTCGACCCGGCTGCCGTGTCGCGTGTCGCGCTGCTCGGGCACAACGCCGACCAGGCCCGCAGCCAGGGCGGCGGCTCCGCCACCGTCGTGCCGTCGCACGTCGTGACGCCCGTCGAGGGCATCCGCGCCGCGTTCCCGGGCGCGACGGTCGACCACGCCATCGGCGCCGTCGTGCAGGAGGGCATCGCCGAGTTCCCGCTGTCGACCATCACGAACCCGGCGACCGGCGAGCCGGGTGCGCGCGTCGCGTTCGTGCGTGACGGCGAGGAGATCTTCGTCGAGGACCGCCGGGCGACCGCGCTGTTCTGGTTCGGCGGCGACGCACCGACCCGCGAGGCGGACCGACTCGACATCACCACCACCTACACCGCTCCGACGACCGGCACCGTCCGGATCGGCATCGGCGCGGCGGGGCACTCGCGCATGTGGATCGACGGCACGCTCGTGCTCGACGAGTTCGTCGGTGTCGAGGGCGACCAGCTCGGCGCCGCCTTCCTCAACCCGCCGGCGCGCTCCGTCCCGGTCGAGGTCGAGGCCGGCCAGCAGGTCGCGATCCGCATCGAGTACGACGTCGTCCAGGACGAGGCCCTCGGCGGGGTGCTCGCGTACCAGTTCGGCACCGAGCCGAGCGACGCGGACCCGGCCGACCTGATCGAGGAGGCCGTCCGCACCGCCACCGGTGCCGACGTCGCGGTCGTGGTCGTGGGCACGAACAGCAAGGTCGAGTCCGAGGGCTACGACCGTGACTCGCTCGCACTGCCCGGACACCAGGACGACCTCGTCCGTGCCGTGGCCGCCGCCAACCCGAACACGGTCGTGGTGGTCAACTCCGGCTCCCCGGTCGAGATGCCGTGGCGCAACGACGTCGCTGCGGTGCTCCTGACCTGGTTCGGCGGGCAGGAGTACGGCAACGCGCTCGCCGACGTGCTGACCGGTGCCGCGGAGCCCGGCGGGCGCCTGCCCACGACCTGGCCCGCGACGCTCGAGGACGTCCCCGTGTCGAACGTCACGCCGGTCCACGGGAAGGTCGCCTACGACGAGGGCGTCCACATCGGCTACCGAGCGTGGCTCCGCGCCGGAACCGAGCCGGCGTACCCGTTCGGTCACGGCCTCGGCTACACGACCTGGACGATCGACGGTGTCGCGGCGACCCCCACGGTCCGCGAGGGCGACGCCGTCATCGTCACCGCGACGGTCGCCAACACCGGTGCGCGCGCCGGCAAGCACGTCGTGCAGGTCTACGCCTCGCGCGCCGACTCCGCGGTCGACCGGCCGGTCCGCTGGCTCGTCGGCTTCGCCCCGGTGCGCCTCGACGCCGGTGCCTCGACCGAGGTGTCGATCGAGGTCCCGGCCCGCGCGTTCGCGCACTGGGACGGTGTGTGGGCGTACGAGCCAGGGGTTTTCACCCTGCACGTCGGGGCGTCGGTGACCGACGAGGCCGGCACCACGACCCTCGAACTGGAGCAGTGATCACATCCGGTTTCCGCGCGCGCGCGTGGTGCATTCAGTAACATGATCCCGCGCGTGCCGGCTGGTTACCGGTCGCGCACACACCACGAACGGTGCCGTCGTGCGTGCGAGCCGATCTCCTGATCCGATCGGTCAGCCCGGACGGCACCGGTGTGTCCAGGATGCGCCCCCACGCTCTGCGCGGGGGCGCATTCGTCGTTCTGCGGTCGGCAACGTGTCAATCGGTGTCGAGATTCGATGACGAACGTTCACGTTGACGCGCCGGATTCCGCGAACTCGGTGTGACAACGCCGTGGCGAAGTGCAAATATGGACCCACCATCCCGTACGGATCAGGGACGGGATGGTCATCCGGCCGGGGGCCCGGGGGAACTCACCAGCCCGGTCGCGGGCCCCGCCGGATGCCCTCCGGTCGTCGAGCGTCAGGCTGCCCGGAGCGTCGGGGCGACCTGCTCGGCGACGACCTGCAGGATGCGCTCGTGCGCGGCCGTGTCGCCGTTCGCCGGCAGGGTGACCACGAGCTCGTCCGTCGCGGCCACCGCCGGGTCCGCGAGGAGCGTCTCGGTGATCTGCTCGACCGACCCCGCGACCACCTTGCTGAAGCGGAACGGCGGTCCGGACAGCGGACGACCCTCGTCGTCCATCCCCGCCGCGTACCCGGTCAGGAACTCTTCGTGCACCGCGCGGTCGTGGTCGTCGAGGAGCGGGACGACGATCCGGCCGACCGCGACCTTCGGCGTGCGGTCGACGTGCGCGCCGGTGCCCTGCAGCTCCGCGAAGCGCTCCCGGTACGCCGCGATCTGGTCCGCCTGCGCCGCGGCGAACGGCGCGCCCGTGTCCTCGGTGTTCAGTGTCGAGCAGTGCAGCAGCAGCCCCTTCTCGGCCGTGCGGACCGCGGTGCCCATGCTGCCGCCGCCCCACCAGACGCGCCCGCGGAGGCCGGGGCTCAGTGGCTGGAGCGCCAGGTCCGCGCCCGCCGGGATGCTCTCGTAGCCCTTCCCCGCCGTGCCGAGGGGTTCCCCCTGCAGGACCTCGAGGAGTCGTGCGGCGCGTGCCTCGGCCTCGTCCCGGAAGCTCCGGTCGACCGCGCCGAACACGGGGTCGAGGATCGGCCCGTAGCCCGCGATGCCCGTGCTGATCCCGAGCTGCACGCGCCCGCCACTGAGCAGGTCGACCGTGCTGGCGTCCTCGGCGAGCCGGACCGGGTCCTCGTACCGCATGCCGAGCACCGCGGTGCCGAACCCGATCGTGCTCGTGCGCTGCGCGGCGGCCGCGAAGAACGTCATCGGGCTCGTCAGGAAGGGCTCGAAGTGTCGTCCGCGCACCCAGCCGGTGCCGTAGCCGAACGACTCGGCCGACTCGAAGAGGCGGAGACCGTCCTCCAGCGCTGCGGCGGCACCTGCGGTGCCGCCGTGGTTCGGGACGAAGGAGAGGAAGCCGAGTTCGCGCATGTCGCGAGTCTATGCGCGCGTATGGAGCGGGGCGTGCGGCGCGGCACGATCCGGACGGGAGGCGCGGGGCGGGCCCGTACCGTGCCTCCCGGCCGTCTCGTCGTCACCACCCACCTGGGAGGATGGACGCATGACCGACGTCACCACCCAGCCCCCGCTCGTCGCCGCCCTGCCGGCGGCGGTCGACGGTGTCGTCGACCCGGACGCCGTCTACGAGGCCTTCGCCGCCTGGGCCGCCGAGGGCGGCCGCCCGCTCTACCCGGCGCAGGACGAAGCGGTCATCGAACTCGTCTCCGGCGCGAACGTCGTCCTCTCGACCCCCACGGGGACCGGGAAGTCCCTCGTCGCCGCCGGCGCGCACTTCGCGGCGCTCGCCGAGGGGAAGCGGAGCTACTACACGGCGCCGATCAAGGCCCTCGTGTCCGAGAAGTTCTTCCAGCTCGTCGACCTGTTCGGCGCGGAGAACGTCGGCATGGTGACGGGGGACTCGAGCGTCAACGGCGACGCCCCGATCGTCTGCTGCACGGCGGAGATCCTCGCCAACCTCGCACTGCGGCAGGGGCCCGACGCCGAGGTGGACGTCGTCGTGATGGACGAGTTCCACTTCTACGGCGACCCCGACCGTGGCTGGGCGTGGCAGGTACCGCTGCTCGTGCTCGAACGCGCCCAGTTCCTCCTCATGTCCGCCACCCTCGGCGACGTCACCACCATCGCGGACGACCTGTCCCGCCGCACCGGACGGCCGACCGCGCGGGTGACCGGTGTCTCCCGGCCGGTCCCGCTGTCGTACGAGTACGTCATGACGCCCGTGCAGGAGACCGTCGAACGGCTGCTCGAGGAGGGCAAGGCGCCGATCTACATCGTGCACTTCGCCCAGGCTGCGGCCCTCGAGCGGGCGCAGGCGCTCATGTCGGTGAAGGTCGCCTCGCGCGAACGGCGCGACGAGATCGCTGCTGCCGTCGCGGGCTTCCGGTTCAGCGCCGGCTTCGGGCAGACCCTGTCGAAGCTCATCCGGGCGGGCATCGGCGTCCACCACGCGGGGATGCTGCCGAAGTACCGACGGCTCGTCGAACAGCTCGCGCAGCGCGGACTCTTGCCGGTGATCTGCGGGACCGACACCCTCGGCGTCGGTATCAACGTCCCCATCCGCGCCGTGCTGCTCACCGGCCTCACGAAGTTCGACGGCTCCCGGATGCGGCAGCTGTCCGCTCGTGAGTTCCACCAGATCGCCGGACGTGCCGGCCGTGCCGGGTACGACACCGAGGGCGACGTCGTGGCGGAGGCGCCCGAGCACGAGATCGAGAACGCCCGCGCCCTCGCGAAGGCCGGCGACGACCCCAAGAAGAAGGGGAAGATCAAGAAGAAGAAGGCGCCGGACGGGTTCGTCTCCTGGGGACAGGCCTCCTTCGACAAGCTCATCGCCGCCGAACCCGAGCCGATGGTGTCCCGGATGCGGATCACGCACGCGATGGTGCTGTCCGTCGTGGCGCGCGGTGGCGCCGTCTTCGAGAACGTCCGGGCGCTCGTCTTCGAGAACCACGAACCCCGAGCCCGGCAGCTCGCGATGGCTCGACGGGCGCTCACCATCGCCCGGACGCTCGTCAACGCGCGGGTGATCGAGCGGTTCTCCGGGCCGCCTGTGTCGTACAGGCTCACGGTCGACGTCGCGCCGAACTTCGCCCTCAACCAGCCGCTGTCGCCGTTCGCGCTCGCGGCGTTCGAGCTGCTCGACCCCTCGTCGCCGACGTACGCCCTCGACATGGTGTCGGTCGTCGAGTCGACCCTCGACGACCCGCGGGCGATCCTCGCGCAGCAGCAGTTCAAGGAGCGCGGTGAAGAGGTCGCGCGCATGAAGCGGGAGGGCATCGAGTACGAGGAGCGGATGGAGCTGCTCGAGGAGGTCACCTGGCCGAAGCCGCTCGACGAGCTGTTGACCGCCGCGTACGAGGCCTACGCCGCCGAGCAGCCGTGGGTCCTCGACTTCACGCTGTCGCCCAAGGCGGTCGTCCGGGACATGTACGAGCGAGCGATGACCTTCGGCGACTTCGTGCGGTTCTACCAGCTCACCCGCTCGGAGGGGCTCGTCCTCCGCTACCTCTCCGACGCGTACCGCACCATGCGACAGACCATCACCGACGAACAACGCACCCCCGAGCTCGACGACCTGATCGAGTGGCTCGGCGAGGTCGTCAAGCAGACCGACTCCTCGCTCGTCGACGAGTGGGAGGCGCTCCTCAACGGTGACGTCGCGCTGGCGGAAGCCGAGCACGAGGAGATCGCCCCGCCGCAGCCCGCCCGGCTCACCGGCAACGTCCGCGCCTTCCGGGTGCTCGTCCGCAACGCCCTGTTCCAGCGGGTGCTGCTCGCCGCCGCGGACGACCCGGAGGGGCTCGGGCAGCTCGACGCGACCAGCGGGTTCGACCGGTCGGCGTGGGACGACGTGCTCGAGGAGTACTACGAGGCGCACGACTCGATCGGCACCGACGGGGACGCGCGGTCGATGGAGTACCTACAGCTGTCCGAGGGATCCCGGATGTGGCGAGCTCGGCAGACCTTCGCCGACCCGTCGGGGGATCGCGACTTCGGGTTCTCGGCGACGATCGACCTCGACGCCTCCGACGAGGCGGGCGAAGCGGTCGTCCGGGTGACCGAGATCGGCCGGTTCGACGGGTGGTCCGAGGTGGACGTCGACTGATGGGTACCGTGGCCCGTCCGCTGGGCGGTCCGACCGCGGCACGTGACGTCGTCGCCCTGCAGGACCTCCTCGAATCGGTGTCGGACTACGCCTCCCGCACCACCGGGTACCCGCCGGGTCCGTCCGACGGGCTCAGCGCACTCATCGGTGTCCCGGACGGGTTCGACCCCGCGCGGAAGCACGGCCTCGGACTGTGGGACGGCGACCAGCTCGTGGCCTTCGGCGACGTGCTGCTCGGGTACCCGGCCCCGGAAGTCGCGTACATCGGGCTGCTCGTCGTCCGCGGTGGGCGGCACGGGCGGGGACTCGGACGGGCGATGCACGACGAGGTCGTGGCGTTCGCTCGGGCGTCGGCGTCGGCGTCGGCGTCGGCTTCTGCTTCTGCTTCTGCTTCTGCTTCTGCTTCTACTTCTGCTTCGGTTCCTCCGCCAGTCGCGATCACCCGGCTCCGGCTCGGGATCGTCGCCACGAACGCCGACGTCGCGGAACCGTTCTGGCATTCGCTCGGGTACGAGCCGACGGGGGAGACGAAGCCCTACCGGTACGACCGGCTCGAGAGCACCGTCACGCTGTGGGAACGCCCACTCGAACGTCCGGGTACGTTCGACGGCAGCCCAGGCCCACCCGGCGGCCGGGACCGTCGAGAGGAACCGCCATGCGCATCGGATCGAGCATCGCCCTGATCGTGATCGGCGCCATCGTGGCGTTCGCCCTGAACATCCAGGTCGCGGGGGTCGACCTCCGCCTGATCGGCTACATCCTGATGGCCGCCGGCGTCGTGCTGCTCATCATCAGCCTCGCGGTGGCGTTCGGCGGCCGCCGCACCACGACGACCACCCGGAGCGGTATCGACCCGGCGTCCGGTGAGCAGATCACCCGGCAGGACCGCCGGGACGGGACCTACTGACCGCGCTGTCTGACTGACCTGCGCAACGTCACTGGCGGGAAGTCCGGCGCAGGGCAGCGAGCAGCGCGTCGCCGTCAGCGACGTCGTAGAGCGCGAAGTTCCCGCGTTCGGGCGTGAGATCGAGGCCGGTGTTCGCGTACTGCCGTACCGCCTCGCTCCCACCCCGGAAGAGTGTGTCGAGGTGGCGCGAGTCGTCCCACTCGACGGTGATGTGACGGGCGGAGCGGTCGACGTACCAGTCGGTCCGGCTGGCGGAGGTCTCTCGGACCCGGCCCTCGTTCACCACGAGCACTCGGTGGTCCGTGACCGCGTAGACGTCGGTCCGCTTGCGGTGCCGCTTCACGAGGAAACGCCCGACGAGCACGTGCGCGGCAGCGACGGACAGCGCTGCGAGCACGACGATGGTCACCGGGTGGGCGCCCGAACGGTACACGGAAACGTCGGCGACGGCGAGTCCTGCCGAGAACAGCACACTGAGCGGGATCAGCCACCGATCGGCGTCCACGAAGACGCGGGCCGGGTCGCTCCGGCCGACCCAGAGGAGCTCTTCGCCGGCGTGGAGCCGCGACTCGACGAGTGACCGTGCCTCGTCGGGACCCGGCGCTCGTGCCATCAGAACAGGGTCGCGGGCGGGGTCGCCTCCGGCAGGGGCTCCGGCTCCGTGACCTCGACGCTCGGCCAGCCCGGGCCGTGCGGCACGTCCGTGCCGTTCTGGTACGCAGTCGCCGCACCCCGGGCGCGGACGTCGGCGGCCTCGTTCATCTCGTGCCCCACGTGACCTCGGACCCACTCGAAGGTGACCTTCCGGCCCTGCAGTTCGGCGTCGAGCTCCTTGATGATCTCGACGTTGAGGACGGGCTTACCGTCGGCCTTCCGCCAGCCCTTGCGCTTCCAACCCGCGAGCCACTCGGTGCAGGCCTTGATCGCGTACTGGCTGTCGCACAGGATGTGCAGCGGCTCGCCGGTGTCCTTCGTGGCACGGAGCAGCTGTAGCACGGCGGTCAGTTCGCCCTGGTTGTTGGTCGCCGTCGGCCAACCGCCCGCCGCCCACCGGTCGTCGTCGACGTACCAGGCCCAGCCGGCCGGACCGGGGTTGCCGAGGGCGGAGCCGTCTGCTGCGGCGACGATCGTCACGATGGGACCTCCAGGTGGTGCGGGTGCTGCACCACCGTAACGGAGGCCGGGGACGTCAGCGGTTCGCGGGGTCGATGTTGAGCGTCGAACCCTCGAGCAGCCACTCCTCAGCGCCACGCGTCTCGAGGTACGGGTTCATCCAGCGCAGCTGCGCCGGGGTGACGCCGAACCGCTTGCTGACCGTCGAGAGCTCGTCACCGTGCGAGACGCCGTAGGTCCTCGGGGTGCCGTCGGCGTCCCGGACCCAGCCGTAGGCGCCTGGGCGGGCCTTCCCGACCGTCACCTCCAGCTCGGGGTAGGGGTTCGGGAGGGTCCAGTCGAGGGCACCGATCGCCAGGACGGAGCCGACCCACGGGCGGTCGTCGGACTCGGAGCCGTCCTCGTTCGGCATCGGGACCAGCACCGCACTGGAGAGGTAGTCCGGTGTCCGACCGGCGTCGTCGAGCGAGACCTTCCTCGGCACGGACGTCCCGCTCCACTGCACCTGGCTCCGGACCACCGTGTCGTACCCGTCGGCGTACTCGGCGGGCCGGTGCCGGAACTGCAGGGCGATCGGCTGCGGGTTCGTCGTCCGGTAGTCGGAGAGCTCGGCGTCGAACAGCCCGTCCTCACGCTGCACGATCCGCACGTGGAGGCTCGTGTCGCCGGACTTCGACACGACGTCGGTCTCGGCGGCGACGGTGCCCGGCGTGAGCACCGGAGTCGCGCTCGGGGTGGGTGCCGGTGTCGCCGTGCGGGAGCCACTGCCGTCGGGTCCGGCGGCAGCCGTCCTCGTCGGTGCCGGCACGGCGTCGTCCCCGCCGGACAGCGAGCAGCTGCTCAGCACGAGCATCGTCGACACCGCCACCGCCGTCGCCCCGAGCGCCGCGATCGTCCTGGTCCTTCGTCCCACGTCGTTCCCCCTCGCGACGACCCTAGTGCGATGTCGCCGCACGGCCAGCACAACGGGAACCGGACGACCGCGGTCGTGACCGAACCGTTGCCGAAGGCGACCGGCCTACTGTGCAGCCCATGAGCGACAGCATCCCCCAGGCACCCGGTCCCGACGAGTCCGACGACCGCGCCCGCAACGACGAACTGCGCGACGCTGCGCAGCACGAGGGCGCCGACGGCCTCGACGATCGCACCCAGCGCGCGGCGGACACGTCCTACAGCCCGTCGAGCGAGCGCGAGACCGTCGCGTCACAGACGCAGCAGCGCGACGACGAGGACCTCCGCGCGGACGGCATCGACCCCTCCCGGGTCGTCGCGGCGCCTGGGACCGGTGGGGCGGACGACGCCGGAGACGTCGAGCCGGAGCCGGGCGACCTGAACCTGCCGTGGCAGTCCGAGGAGGACCGGCAGGGCTGATCGGACGACACCGGCCCAGGCACGACGAGTAGCTTCCGGCACATGCCCGTTCCCTGGATGGAGCGCACCGGTCGGACCCCCGGAGGGGTCGTCGGCGCGTGGTTCAACGTCGTCGTGTGCGCCGTGCTCGTGGTCGGTCTGCCGATCGCAGTACTGGCCCGGGGCCAGGGTGCGGTGAACAGCGCCCTCGCCGTGGTCCTGACCGCGGTCGCCGTCGCGATGGAGGTCCTGTTCGTCCGCAACCTGCGCCAGCAGCTCGCGCGACGGAGGGGCGAATGACCGTCGCGACCTGGTTCGGCATCGGCGCGGTCGTCGTCGCGCTCTGGGGCATCACCATCGCCGTCTTCAACCGATGGGCGCAGTCGATCGGGGGAGACCAGCTGGTGAACGGGAAGCCGCTCACGCCGGGCTTCGTACGGTTGATCGGGATCTTCCTCGCCGTCGGTGGCACGGTGATCGCCGTCTTGGCGTTCAGCGGCGTGCTGCCGGAAGGCTGAGACCCGTCTACGACACCGAGTCCGGGTGTGACCCCGTCCGCTGCCCGGATTCGAGCGTCGCGATCGCCGCGAGGTCATCGTCCGACAGCGTGAACCCGTCGACGTCGATGTTCGACCGGATCCGCTCGGGCGTCACCGACTTCGGCAGCACCACCACGCCCTGCTGCACGTTCCACCGGACGAGCACCTGCGCGACGCTCACCCCGTGCGCCTGCGCGATCGCGCTGAGCACCGGTTCGTCCACGAGGCGCCCCCGGCCCAGCGGTGACCACGCCTCGGTCACGATGCCGTGCTCGGCGTGGAAGGCCATCAGCTCGTGCTGCGGCAACCACGGGTGGCGCTCGACCTGGTTCACCGCGGGCACTTCGCCCGTCTCCTCGATGATGCGCTCGAGGTGCGGCACCTGGAAGTTCGAGACACCGACGCTCCGCGCCCGTCCCGAGGTACGCAGCTCGACGAGCGTCCGCCACGTCTCCACGTACTGGTCGCGGGCCGCTGCCGGCCAGTGGATCAGGTACAGGTCGACCGCGTCGAGTCCCAGCCGGTCGAGGCTCGCGTCGAACGCCCGCAGGGTCGCGTCGCGACCCTGGTGGTCGTTCCACACCTTGGTCGTCACGAAGACGTCGTCACGCTCCAGCCTGGAGGCACGGACCGCCTCCCCGACGCCGCGCTCGTTGCCGTACATCTCGGCTGTGTCGACGTGGCGGTACCCGGCGTCGAGCGCGGTGCCGACGGCGACGGCCGCCTCGGCGTCGTCCACCTTGTAGACGCCGAAGCCGACGGCGGGGATGCTCCGACCGTCGCGGAGGGGGATGGAGGTGACCATGCACCCATCCTGCCGATCGTGGCGGGCGCGTGCCGTGCCTCCCGGCCGCTGTTCGCACCACGCGATCGACGTCACGCGCGTCGATCGACGCATGCGGTGTCGGAACGCGCGCGCTTCGTGGAAGTGGTCGCGACTAGGTGGGGAGGTTGACCGGCTCGGTGTCGGGGATCGGGCTCGCGTCGCGGCCGCGGAGGTCGGGCAGCCACTGCTTCGCCGCGAGGGGGAGCAGCACGCCGATCAACGCCATGCTCGCGCCGACCAGGAGACCGCCCGTCGGGCCGTGCAGGTCGATGAGGAAGCCGGCGACCGCGGAGCCGCCCGCGGCACCGATGAGCTGGCCGGTGCCCATCCAGCCGTAGGCCTCGGCGGTGTCGGAGAACTTGACCGTGGCCGACACCGAGCCGAACATCACGGCGAGGGCCGGGGCGATGCCCGCCCCCGCCACGAGGAGTGCGAGGCAGAGCCACCAGAAGTTCGTGCCGCCGACCGCGAGGGCGAGGCCGACGAAGACGATCGCCATGCGGGTCCACAGCGTGTTCGGCGAGATCGGGCGGTGGCCGAACGCGAGGCCGCCCAGGAGCGAGCCGATCGCGAAGACCGCGAGGACGATGCCGGCGTTCGGACTGCCCTCGCCGAACACGCTCGTGACGCTGGCCTCGACCGCGGCGCAGGCGCCGATGAGGAGCAGGCCCGTGAGGGTGGCCACGACGACCGAGGGACGCCGGAGCACGACGCCGAACGCCCGCTTCGAGCGGGGGATGCGGACCCGGCCGAGCTCGGGGGAGGCGATGAACCAGACGCCGCCGATGACGAGGAACGCCATCGCGACGACGATCGCCTCGACGGTGCCGATCTGCGTGGCGACGAACGTGGTGATGACCGGTCCGGCGACCCAGATGAGCTCCTGCGCGCTCGCGTCGAGGGAGAACAGCGGTGTGAGCTGCGCCGAGGTCACCATCTTGGGGTAGATGGTGCGCACCGCCGGCTGGACCGGGGGCACGGCCAGCCCACCGAGGAACCCGACGACGACGTACCCCCAGAGCGGCATCAGGACGAAGCCGACGACGCTCATGCTCGCGAGCGCGACGATGCTCGTCAGGATCAGGACGGGACGCATGCCCCAGCTGCCCATCCACCGGCTGGTGAGCGGACCCGCGATCGCCTGCCCGATGCTCGTCGTCGCGAGGACGAGACCGGCCGCACCGTACGAGTCGAAGACGTGCTCGACGTGGAGCAGGTACGCGAGCGAGAGCATCCCGAACGGGAAGCGAGCGGTGAGCTGCGCGGCGATGACACGACCGACGCCAGGGGTCTTCAGCAGGGGCCCGTACGTACTCACAAGAGGAGTGTACGGACCGGACGGACGGCGGTGTCCCCCGGTCGGGGAGGTGTGCACGGACGGCTCGTGTGCACGGTCCGGTGCCGGACTCCGCGACACGCCGATGCGCTGATTCCACACATGTGGATCGACGCTGTCCACCGGTGTGGGGAAGTGTCGGTGGTCGGCCGGAGAATGGCGGAATCTCGGGCCTCTCGGGAATCCACAGACTGTGGAGGGCGTTGTGGAGAACTACACGGCTGTAACACTTCCTCTTGTGGTCGGTGCCGCGGCCAGCCACTAGATGTAGTGTGGAGTCATCGCAGCGGCCCTTCCCGGACACGACTGCGCACAGGCATCAGAACCACCTCCACAGCACGAACACCACCAGCAAGAACCAGGGGAGATCATGGCCGTCACCGTCTACACCAAGCCGTCCTGCGTCCAGTGCACCGCGACGTACCGGGCCCTCGACAACAAGGGCATCCAGTACGAGGTGCACGACGTCTCCACGGACGAGGCAGCCCTCGAGCACGTCAAGAGCCTCGGCTACCTGCAGGCCCCGGTCGTCGTGACCGACGACGACCACTGGTCGGGCTTCCGCCCCGACAAGATCGCGACGCTCAGCGCCGAACTCGCGTGACCGCCGTGCGGGCCCGAACGGGCCCGCACGCACCCGGCCTGGAGGCACCACCCGCCTCCGCCGAGCCACTCCCGACCTGCTGTCCGCACCTCTGACCAAGGAGCGCGCATGAGCAACCTCATCTACTTCTCGAGCGTGTCCGGCTACACGGCCCGCTTCATCGAGAAGCTGGGGCTGCGGGCAGACCGGATCCCGCTCTACCCGAACGACCCGTTCCTCCACGCGGACGAGCCGTACGTGCTCGTGCTGCCGACCTACGGGGGCGGCAACGGGCAGGGAGCGGTCCCCAAGCAGGTCATCAAGTTCCTCAACGACGAACGCAACCGCTCCCTCATCCGCGGTGTGGTCGTCGGCGGCAACACGAACTTCGGCGAGGCCTACGGTCTCGCGGGGGACGTCATCGCGCAGAAGTGCGGCGTCCCCGTCCTCTACCGTTTCGAGCTCTTCGGCACGCCTGACGACGTGCACGCAGTCACCACTGGATTGGAAGCATTTTGGACGCAGCAGTTGCAGACGTCGATCTGACGTCGCCGCAGACGGGGATGGACTACCACTCCCTCAACGCGATGCTCAACCTCTACGACGCGAACGGGAACATCCAGTTCGACAAGGACCGTGAGGCTGCCAAGCAGTTCTTCCTGCAGCACGTCAACCAGAACACCGTCTTCTTCCACAACCTGAAGGAGCGGCTCGACTACCTGGTCGAGAACGAGTACTACGAAGCCGCGACGATCGAGCAGTACTCGCTCGACTTCATCCAGAAGCTCAACGACCTGGCGTACTCGAAGAAGTTCCGGTTCCAGACGTTCCTCGGTGCGTTCAAGTACTACACGAGCTACACGCTCAAGACGTTCGACGGCAAGCGCTACCTCGAGCGCTTCGAGGACCGCGTCGTGATGACCGCCCTCGGCCTCGCGCAGGGCAACGAGCAGCTCGCGATCGACCTCGTGGAAGAGATCATCGCCGGCCGCTTCCAGCCCGCGACCCCGACGTTCCTCAACACCGCGAAGGCCCAGCGCGGTGAGCTCGTCTCCTGCTTCCTCCTCCGCATCGAGGACAACATGGAGTCGATCTCACGCGGCATCAACTCCTCGCTGCAGCTCTCGAAGCGCGGCGGCGGCGTGGCCCTGCTGCTCTCCAACATCCGCGAGGCCGGCGCCCCGATCAAGCAGATCGAGAACCAGTCCTCCGGGATCATCCCCGTGATGAAGCTGCTGGAAGACTCGTTCTCCTACGCGAACCAGCTCGGTGCGCGTCAGGGCGCCGGTGCCGTGTACCTGTCCGCGCACCACCCGGACATCATGAAGTTCCTCGACACCAAGCGCGAGAACGCCGACGAGAAGATCCGCATCAAGACGCTGTCGCTCGGTGTCGTCGTGCCGGACATCACGTTCGAGCTCGCGAAGAACAACGAGGACATGTACCTCTTCTCGCCGTACGACGTCGAGAAGGTCTACGGCATGCCTTTCGGTGACGTCCCGATCTCCGAGAACTACCGCGCGATGGTCGACGACTCGCGCATCAAGAAGACGAAGATCAAGGCGCGTGACTTCTTCACGACCATCGCCGAGATCCAGTTCGAATCGGGCTACCCGTACATCGTGTTCGAGGACACGGTGAACAAGGCGAACCCGATCAAGGGTCGGATCAACATGTCCAACCTCTGCTCGGAGATCCTGCAGGTCAACACCCCGACCACCTTCAACGAGGACCTCTCGTACAAGGAGATCGGCAAGGACATCTCCTGCAACCTCGGTTCGCTGAACATCGCGCTGACGATGGACTCGCCGGACTTCGGCAAGACGATCGAGACGGCCATACGCGGCCTCACCTCGGTGTCGCAGATGTCGCACATCTCGTCGGTCCGCTCCGTCGAGGACGGCAACGACAAGTCGCACGCCATCGGCCTCGGGCAGATGAACCTGCACGGCTACCTCGCTCGCGAGCGTGTCTTCTACGGCTCCGAAGAGGGCATCGACTTCACGAACATCTACTTCTACACGGTGCTGTTCCACGCCCTGCGCGCCTCGAACAACATCGCGATCGAGACGGGGGAGACGTTCGACGGCTTCCGCGACTCGAAGTACGCGTCGGGTGAGTTCTTCGACAAGTACACCGACCAGGAGTGGACGCCGGCGACCGAGCGTGTCCGCGAGCTCTTCGCGAACGCGAACGTGACGATCCCGACGCAGGACGACTGGAAGGCGCTGAAGGCGTCCGTCCAGGAGCACGGCATCTACAACCAGAACCTGCAGGCCGTCCCGCCGACCGGTTCGATCTCGTACATCAACCACTCGACGTCGTCGATCCACCCGATCGCGTCGAAGATCGAGATCCGCAAGGAAGGCAAGCTCGGCCGCGTCTACTACCCGGCGCCGTTCATGACGAACGACAACCTGGACTACTACCAGGACGCGTACGAGATCGGTGCCGAGAAGATCATCGACACCTACGCCGCTGCCACGCAGCACGTCGACCAGGGCCTGTCGCTCACGCTGTTCTTCAAGGACACCGCGACCACGCGCGACATCAACAAGGCCCAGATCTACGCATGGCGCAAGGGCATCAAGACGATCTACTACATCCGTCTGCGCCAGCTCGCGCTCGAGGGCACCGAGGTCGAGGGCTGCGTCAGCTGCATGCTGTAGCGGTCGGTCGCTGACGCGACTGCCCACACCCTGGAGGCGCGGTGCCAGCCCGCGCCGCGCCTCCAGTCCGTCATCAGATCACCATCTCGAATCCGGAAGACAATCCCATGACCCTCACCGACCCGGTCCACGCCACGGGCAAGTCCATCCCGCTGATCAGCGCGGTCAGTGCCATCAACTGGAACCGCATCCAGGACGACAAGGACGTCGAGGTCTGGAACCGGCTGGTCAACAACTTCTGGCTGCCCGAGAAGGTGCCGCTGTCGAACGACGTGCAGTCGTGGAACACGCTCACGCCGGAGGAGCAGCAGCTCACCATGCGGGTGTTCACCGGCCTGACGCTGCTCGACACCATCCAGGGCACCGTCGGCGCGATCAGCCTCATCCCCGACGCGATCACCCCGCACGAAGAAGCCGTCTACACCAACATCGCGTTCATGGAGTCGGTGCACGCGAAGAGCTACTCGTCGATCTTCTCGACGCTCGCCTCGACGCCCGAGATCGACGACGCCTTCCGCTGGTCCACGGAGAACCCGAACCTGCAGAAGAAGGCCCAGATCGTCCTCGACTACTACACGGGTGACGACCCCTTGAAGCGCAAGGTCGCCTCGACGCTGCTCGAGTCGTTCCTGTTCTATTCCGGCTTCTACCTGCCGATGTACTGGTCTTCGCGGGCGAAGCTCACGAACACCGCTGATCTCATCCGCCTGATCATCCGCGACGAGGCCGTCCACGGGTACTACATCGGGTACAAGTTCCAGAAGGGTCTCGAGGGCGCTTCCGAGGAGCGCAAGCAGGAGATCAAGGACTACACGTTCAACCTGCTGTTCGAGCTCTACGAGAACGAGGTGCAGTACACGCAGGACCTCTACGACGGTGTCGGGCTGACTGAGGACGTCAAGAAGTTCCTGCACTACAACGCCAACAAGGCGCTGATGAACCTGGGCTACGAGCCGATGTTCCCCAAGGAGACGACGGACGTGAACCCGGCGATCCTGTCGGCGCTCTCCCCGAACGCGGACGAGAACCACGACTTCTTCTCGGGGTCGGGGTCGTCGTACGTCATCGGCAAGGCGGTCGTGACGGAGGACGAGGACTGGGACTTCTGATCCTGGTCTGACCCGTGAGGACGCCCCGCTGGCTTCGGCCGGCGGGGCGTGTTGGATCGCACGCATCATTGAGTTTTCGCAACCGAGGTTGGGTATCGAGCCCCAAGGCGTCGTCCGACTTTGGGTTCCGTCATCGAAGGTTGGGTGGCGCTGTTAGGAGGAAGAAGGTCGACCAGCCTCGCGTCCAAGCGGGCCGGCTTGAAAGTGTGCTCGCCGCGTGCGTCCGGATGGCGGTGCGTCGAGTGCGAAACGCCGCGGATTAGCTATGTGAGACAGGTTTGCCTCGACGAAAGCCGTGATCGTTGTATCCCGTCGGCAGGACAGCCGGAAGTTCGTCTGCGGACCGTCTACCGAGGCACAGCGCGACCTGGCGGTATGCAGCGCGGTCGCAGGAGCGTTGCCGGTCAGGCGAATATGTCGCCGGTACGCAGCGATGCGTCGGCTCCGCCGTCGACGAAGATGACTTGTCCTGTGACATGGGTGTTTGCAGGGCTGGTCAGCCAGGTGAGTAGTTCAGCTGGTGCTGCTGGTTCTGATGGGCCGTGGAGCGGCATCGGCACCATCTGCAGGAGGGCGTCGCGCTGTTCGGGGTTATCGAGCATCGGCTGAGTCATCGGACTGATCACGATGCCGGGGCCGACCGCGTTGAGGGGGACACCTGCTTCGGCCCACTCGGGACTGATGGCTGCCCGTCGCACCCACCGTGAGATGGCTCGTTTCGATGAGGCGTACAGCGTCTGGCCTCCATCGCGGGCAACAGCCGTCTCGGCGGCACTGACTGCTGCTGCTTCGTCTCCCTGCAGGCACGCTTCGACGACGTCGTCATCGGTGGTTTGCAGTGTGGAGAACGACGACACGATCGCTGCGCGTGGAGCGTCGGAGTGCACCAGCAGTGGTCGGAGGCGTTCGAGCGTGGCGACAGCGCCGAAGTAGTTCACCGTGATCGTGACCGGTGCGGGAGCTGCGACGCCAGCGACCGCGATGACCGCGTCGATGCGGCCGCCGCTGGCTTGGTCGACCGCGCCGGCGAGGGTGTCCCGGCCGTCGGCTGTGCTGAGGTCGGCAATGATGTCCGCGTTTCGGATGTCGATGCCGATGACGCGGTGCCCGCGCGCGCGGAGGAGAGCGGCGGTGGCTGCGCCGATGCCTGAGGCTGCACCGGTGACGACGTAGGTACGGGCAGTGTGCTGAGGTTCGGAGGGTGTGGCAGTCATGATGCTTCTTCCTGGCTGCGCCCCGTGTCCTGTTGCGGGGCGCAGCCGTCGGAGCGGGTGTGGTGTCGGGTGATGAAGCGGTCAGCTCTTCTGCATGAAGCCGCCGTCGACGCTGTGGGTGATGCCGGTGACGAATCCTGCTTCGTCGGAGAGCAGCCATGCGACGGTGGCAGCGACTTCTCGTGGGGATCCCATGCGACCCATGGGCATCTGCTCCGCGTACATGGCTCGGGTTCCCTCGTCGAGGGCTGCCACTGCGGGGGTGTCGATCAGACCGGGGGCGACAGCGTTGACGCGGATGCTGTCCCGCGCGTACTCGAGTGCGGCTTGCCCGGTGAGGGAGATGACGCCTGCCTTCGCTACGGCGTAGGCGGGCTGACCGATCGTGGCGCGGAGGCCGGCGGCGGATGCCATGTTCACGATCGAGCCGCCGCCGTGTTCAAGGAAGTAGCTGATCTCGGCTTTCATCGACAACCACATGCCCTTGAGGTCGATGTTGTGGATGCGGTCCCACCATGCCTCGTCGAGATCGTGGATGCGTGCAGGCGGGTGGCCGATCCCAGCGATGTTCGCGGCGTAGTGCAGCGCGCCGAACGTGTTCACGGCGTGGGCGACGAGGGCGACTGTGTCCTCGGCACGTGATACGTCGGTGCGGATGAACGACGCGGTGCCACCGGCTGCGGTGATCTCCTCGACCACTCGGGCGCCGGCGGTGTCGACAACATCACCGATGACGACTTTGGCGCCGCGTTCGGCGAGCAGCTTCGCGGTTGCTTCTCCGATGCCGGATGCGCCGCCGGTGACGGCGACGACCTTGTCCTTGAAAGTCATCAGCGGACCAACGCAAACTCTTCGTTCATGGACCCGGGGATTGCGTACCCGTCCAGATCTCGTATTCGGTCGATGTGCGCAGCGACGTCGTCAGGTGTGGCGACCGGTTCGTCGGCGGTGACGTGCCAGCCCGGCGTGACACCCATGAAGACACGTGCGTACCGGCCGCGTGCGATCGAGTAGAGCTCGTGCGAGCGGGTGTTCGATTCGCTGGCCAGGTATGCGACCAAGGCGCTGATCATTTCGGGTTCGGCGTGCGCCGGGGTGGTCGGCATGCCGACGAACTGGTCCGCGTTCATGTCCGCTCCCATCCGGCTGACCGCCGCGGGGAGGATCGTGTTCGCGAGGATGCCGTGCGGTGCCCCTTCGAGCGCGACCACGTTCGCGAGACCGAACACTCCACCCTTTGCGGCTGCGTAGTTGGCCTGTTGGATCGACCCGAACAGCCCAGCCGCCGAGGAGGTGAACACGATGCGTCCGTAGCCGTTCTCGCGCATGTTCGCGAAGGCAGGCTGAGTGACGTAGAACGCTCCGTTGACGTGCACAGCCAGCAGGGCATCGATCGCTGCCGGAGTCAGGTCGGTGAAGGCGGCGTTGCGGATGTTGCCGGCGTTGTTGACGAGGATGTCGATCTTGCCGAACGCGTCGAGAGCGGTCTGGACGATTGCCTGACCGCCCTCGGGCGTGGCGACGGAGTCGTAGTTCGACACCGCCTCGCCGCCGGCAGCGCGGATCTCGTCGGCGACCTGATCGGCCATCGCGGTCCCGCCGTTCTCACCGCTGATGTCACCGCCGAGGTCGTTGATCACCACCTTTGCTCCGCGGCTCGCGAGCTCGAGGGCATGCGCCCGACCCAGCCCTCCGCCAGCTCCTGTCACGACCGCCACGCGGCCAGTGAACGACACTGCAGACATGTTCTCTCCTTTGAGACTCGGTCGCTCCGAGCACATGGCATAGTCTGCCACTTAGCGGACGAGTGTCAGTGGCGATCGCGGGATACTTGGAGCGTGGACATGCAAGAGGCCGACAACGAGATCCGGCAGATCGCTCCCCTTCGGGTACGCCGCCGGACGGCGACGCAGGCCGAGATCGCGGAGGCAGCGGCGTCGCTGTTCGAGCGGTACGGGTTTGAGAACGTCACCGTTGAGCAGATCGCGACGGCAGCGGGGATCTCGATGCGCACGTTCTATCGACACTGCTCGGGCAAGGATGAAGCGCTCTCCGTGGGTTTGAGCGCGGGTCCGGAGGAACTGGCGGCGGCAATCGGAAAGCATCAGGACCTGCCGCTCCTGGAAGCGGTGGTGGCAGGGTTCGTGGAGGTGTCGGACAGCCCGGTCCGTCGCAGCGAACTGCGGCTGATCCTCGGAACACCAGCGCTTCGTGCGTCGTGGTTGGCAGCTGGCCGCGCCGCTCAGGAAGATCTGGTTGGCATTGTGCGGCAGTACTTCCCAGCCATCACCGTGTTCGAAGCCCAAGCCCGGGCAGCTGCAATCATCAGCATCCTCACCGTGGTGCTTGAGGCATGGACCGCCGCAGAAGACGATGACCTCCCGCTCCGAGCTCAGCAGGCCCTCCGCGTGCTCACTGACTGGTAGGTCTGTCCGCAAGGACCCGCACCACCGGTACCTGTGAGCCGGCCCACTCTGCCGAGGAGGGTCTGTCTTGGTCTGACACAGAAACGACCGTTTGTGGCACGCATGGGAGACCTGAGCCGACGAGAGCTCCTCGAGCGGCGAGTCGTGTAGCGATACTCGGTGCCGGTATCTATGCGTCGTTAACGGCCGGGTGCAGCGAGTTCCGCTACGTTCTCGACTATGGGTGACCTCCTCCGGTAGGTGCGGACTGCGCGACGGCTCTACGAACAGCAAGACATGACCGTCGCCCAGATCGGCGACGTCCTCGGCGTCAGCCGCACGACCGTCTACCGGGCTCTCCGACGCGAAAGTGAACCTGCTGCCGGACGGCGCCGCAAGTCGTCCGGTTGACGATCGGCTATCGGACGCGGTTAGTTGCACTCGCCGATGGAGTATCGGAGTCAATCGATCTGCGTCACAACGGGTTTCGCAGCGCTCCTGGTTCGTCGGTACGTGTCCGCGAGAGTGTCCGACGTCACTGCGGAATCTATCGGACGTGTGTAGCTCCCCACTTCCGCTTCCTCGAGTCGGTGCTGAATTTCAGCAGTGTTAGCTTCCTCGAGTCGCACACCCAACCGACGAAGGAGTCGAACGATGACCGCACCAGTTCGCGGCGACCAAGTCGCAGCAGCGCCAGATGTAACCTTGCCCGCCGACGGCCTGCTGCGGGAACCGAAGGGCTTCGCCCTTCGCTACTTCTTCGGCTCCTACGGCATTTTCCTCGCCCTGTTCGCTCCGGGGCTTGGGGGCCTCTCGGTTCGGGTGCAGGCGCTGGTCGGACTCGATCAGGCTCCAACAGTCCTCGGGCTGGTCCTTGGGAGTGGAGCTTTCTTTGCTCTGATCACGCAGCCGCTCGTCGGACGGTTGTCCGACCGGACGACCGCCCGGACCGGGATGCGCAAACCCTGGATCATCGCCGGCGCAGTCGGCACCTTCCTAGGCATCCTCGTGATCACCGTCGCGCCGAACATCACGATGCTGATCGTCGGTTGGGCGATGGCTCAGCTATTCGCGAACTTCGCTCAGGCCGCACTTACGGCGACCGTCGCCGACCAGGTGCCGGAGGCTCGCCGTGGACGTGTGTCCGGCATCATCGGCACGACCGCGCCCCTCGGCATCCTCACCGGCGCGCTCGGCCTCACCCTGCTTCCGAACGACATTCTTCGTATGGGTATCCCGGCGGCCATCGGCCTGATCGCCTGCCTCATGTTCGCTTTTCTGCTGAAGGACCGCGTGCTCACCACCAAACCCGACCGGTTCGACTTCCGTGAGTTCTTCGCATCGTTCGTGTTCAACCCCGCGAAGCACCGCAACCTCGGGTGGGCGTGGCTGAGCAAGCTGATGATCATGTTCGGGTACGCCTCGACGGTCACCTATCTCATCTTGTTCCTCGCGACGTCGTTCGGCATCACCGACATCGGCAAGCAGCTGCAGTTCAACCTCCTTGCAACAGTCGTTCTGGTGTCCGCGAACGTCGTGTTCGCCATCCTTGGCGGCTGGTGGAGCGACAAGATCCAGAACCGCCGCCTTTTCGTGGCGGTGGGCGCGGTGATGATCGCCATCGGTGTCCTGATGTTCCCGGTGGCACCGGCGCTCGGGACAACGTGGGGCCTGGGACTCATCCTCGTCGCCGAAGCGTTCATCGGCGCCGGCGCCGGCTTCTTCCTCTCCGTCGACATGGCGCTCAGCATCGCGGTACTGCCGAACGCGGAGGAGGTCGGGAAGGACCTTGGCGTTCTGAACATCGCCAACACCCTGCCGCAGACGCTGTCCCCGCTGATCGCCGGTGTCGTGATCATCCCCCTCGGCGACACACTGTTCGGCGCCGGGTACTCCCTGTGGTTCATCGTCGCAGCCGCTGTGGCGCTGGTCGGCGCGGCGATGGTGTACCGCATCAAGGGCGTCCGGTGACGGACGGTTCGTGACCGTCTTCTAGCGCGACGCTCGACCCCGGCACGGGAAGGTCCGTGCCGGGGTCGACGTTTCTTCACGGAGCAAGCTGAGCAGGCGGATTGAGCACGGACACGGCTCTAGGGCACTGCCGGTGACGAGTCGCGGATGACCATCTCTGCCTGGAACACCCGCCGTGCGTCCCACGATGCGCGAGGCTGCCGGACAGCTCGGTCGAGGGTCGCGGCGCACTCTTCACCCATCGCGTGCATCGGGACGGTCGCCGTGGTCACCGAAGGACGCAGCAGCCCGCTGATCGCACCGTTGCCGTAGGAGATCACCTCCGTCGACGCGGGCACATCGGTCCCGACGGAATCGAGGGCGGCCATCACCGCGGGCAGCACCGTGTCCGTGAGGACGAAGACGCCCCGACGCCCGGACGCGGCGACCAACCGATCCGTGTCAAGGGTCTGGTCGTCACCGACGATGATGCGTTCCAGCAACGTGTCGGGTCGGAACGCGCCGCCGGCTGCTACAAGCGCACCCGAGAAGCCTGCGAGTCGCAGCGAGGTCGCACTCGTGACGAGCTTCGGGCCGGCGACAACGAACCGGTCGATGCCTCTCGCAAGAAAGTGCGTAGCCGCCATGTGTCCGACGCCGAGCTCGTCGACCATCACCGAGGGGGCGTTGCGTGCGGTCCGGTTGTAGAGCACGACCGGGATCTGGACGTCACCGCCCTCGACGAACGCGACATCGTCGTCATCAAGACCGACGAGCACGGCGCCGCCGAGCACTTCCGGGGACATCCATCGGAGTTTGTCACGGAGATGCCCACGCTCGAAGACCACGAGCGCACACGTCACCGCGATCTGCCGCTCCTCGAGGTACGCCGACACCCCGTCGAGGAACGTTCGAGCCGGGAGGACGTCCACGTCGCTCGGGACAAACACGCTCCACAGTGCGGTTCTGTTGCGGTGCCGTCGGCCGCCGGAAGCCTGGTAGCCGAGGTGCTCAGCCGCAGCGCGGACTCTTGCGATCGTGTCAGCAGCGATCCGGAACTCCGGACCGCGATCGCCGAGGACGACGGACGCCGTCGTCGAGGACACCCGGGCGCGTGCTGCCACGTCGCGCAAGGTGACGGTCTTGTTCGGCACGATAGATCCTCTCAAAGCTGAACTTCAGCAATGTTAGCTTGGCGGAGTACCGCACACCACGAGCAGGAAGTCATTCATGGCACTGACGACGTTGTCCTTCATGAGCAGCTTCCTGCGATCGAACCAGACCATCAGCGTGATCCTCCCGGATCTCCCGCTCGGCACCGACGCGCGTGAGTTCTACAGCTCCGGCAAGCGCTACCGCGTTCTGTGGCTGCTGCACGGCACGTTCGGGGACCACACCGACTGGGTCCGCCGGACAAACATCGAGACGTACGCCACCGAGACGCAGACGGTGGTCGTCATGCCGAGCGCACTGAACTCGAACTACTCGAACTGGCCGGACTTCTCCCTCGGCTACGACGCGAATCGCTACCTCGTCGACGAGCTGCTCCCACTGGTCCACGGCTGGTTCCCCGTCTCCGCAGCTCGCGAGGACAATGCCATCGCGGGCCTGTCGATGGGCGGTCGAGGAACGATGAAGTTCGTCGCCAACAACCCCGAACTCTTCGGTCGCGCCGCGGTGTTCTCCGCTGCTCCTCGCGAGCTCGACGCGCTGGATGAGCACGAGGTCAGGGCCAGTACCGACCCGTTCGTGCAGCGTCTGGCGGGCATGGCCGACAACGTTGGGGGATGGCAGGCGTTCATCGACGGGGACGAGAACGTGTGGCGGATCTTCGATGAGCGCCGGGACGAGCTCCCGCCGATCCTGTTCAGCACCGGCGGAGCGGACGAACTCATCCGCGCCGACCTCGCCCGGTACCGTGAGCACGCAGCAGCGACCGGGTTGCCAATGCGCTTCGAGGAGATCCCCGGCCTCGGACACGAGTGGCGGTTCTGGGACGAAGCCATCCGGCGCGCCATGCCGTTCCTGTCCGGACAGACCGATGACTGACCCCACCACACCCATCGACCCGCACGGGCGTGGTTCGGTGATCCGGCCTGGGAAACCTGACGACGATAACCGAGACTTCCTGCCGTCGCATCTGCGCGGGACGGACATCGTCGTCAACGAGAACGGCAACAACTCCCAGCCCTACCCCGCCGGACTCGTCAACCTGACGGACCTGCTCCACACTGACGCCGGGGTCACCGGCGTCGCATTCATCCCCCGCAGTGCACAGGCCGGTCCGGAGCTGCCGCTGGTCATCTCCCTTCACGGTGGCATGATGGCCGGCTGGGGGCAAGCGGTGTACTCATCGTGGACGCTCGTCGCCGAACGTGAGGGATTCGCCGTCGCCTTCCCCGATGCGTCGGCGGGCGGCATCTGGGCCCTGTCCGACCTGCCGCCCGGCCTCGGCGGGGAAGTGCCGGGCGCCGAAGACTTCGTCCCTGCGACGAGCGACGAGAACCCTGACGAAGCGAAGATCATCCGACTCATCGACGCGATCGCGGGCGTGGTCCCCATCGACCGATCGCGGATCTACATGCACGGCATGTCGATGGGGCACGGCATGGCCGACCAGTTCGCCCGACGCCACGGTCACCTCCTCGCCGGCGCCGCGGGCTCGGCGGGTGCGACCTCGCCCCGGACCCTCGACGAGGAGCCACCGCGAACCGCTGTACCGACATGGTCCACCCAGGTCGAGTTCGACGACGTCCCGACCTTCTTCGGAACCGACCGACTGACCGCACTCGCGGCGAACCGGGCAGCCTGGATCACGGTGAACGCGGTCCAGTCGTCCGTCCCAGTGGTGACCACGAACGGCTCCGACACGGTCCTGCGCTGGCGCGGTGCACGCGCCGACGTCGTCCTCCGGGACGTCGCCGGGCGCGACCACGGGCAGCCCTTCGACGACGCCGAGCAGGTGTGGGCTTTCTTCACCGGCCTCCGACGGGGTCCTGACGGAATCGAGTCGACCGGACCGGACGTCCCGGGCGACGCCCTGAACCTGATCGTCGCCGACGGGAGCAGGCGTGCGGTCCTCGACCAGCAGCCGGTCGAGATGCGTGTCGCTCCGGCACGTCACCAGAGCTGGAAGTACCACGGGCTCGGCGGGGATCGGGTCCTCCGCGCCGACGTCGTGATGCTGCCCACGGAGTTCCTCGCCGAACACTTCGGTACTCGGCGACGGGTGGAGGAAGCGGGCGCTTCGGCGTCCTTCACCCTGCCAGACGGCCGCGAGGTGCGGTTCGCTCGCGGGTCGGTCGCCTGCCTCGTCGACGGTCACGTCGTCGCGATGCCGGTCGAGTGCATAGAGCGCGACGGGGATCTCCTCGTGCCGGCGGCCTGGTTCCTCCGCACCACGTGCGGATGGTGGACGAGCGAGCGGGACGGTGTCCTCTACGCCACGGACCACTGGTGCGAACTCTCCATCGTCGCCGCGGCCGCCCTGCGCGCCGCGCTCCAGACGGCGGTGACTCCGTGACCGCGGCGCAACCCGTCCTCCGTGACAAGGAGCAGCGTCCGCGACGGTCAATCTGGTCACAACGGTTCGTGCTGATCACCCTCATCGGTCTGATCGCGAACCTCGCCCAGTACATGTCGATCGCGCTCGTCCCCGTCGCATCCGCGAAGCTCGGCGGCGACGCGTTCATGGTCGGGGTCGTGACCGGCGCGTTCGCGATCACAGCGCTCGGGTCCCGGTTCTTCGTCGGGGTGGTCACCGGCCGCTTCCCGAAGCGCGCTCTCCTGTTCGCGACGCTGCTGCTCATCGCCGTCGCGTTCGCGTTGTACGCCGCCGCGCCGAACCTCGGGGTGCTCCTCGCAGGCCGCCTGGTGCACGGCATCGGGATGGGGTTCCTCGCACCGTTGACGCTCGCACTCGCGGCCGATGCGCTGCCCGAGGACCGTATGGCGAGCGGCATCGGTTGGTTCTCGATGAGTCAGGCGTTCTCCATGGCCGCGGGACCGGCGATCGGCTTGGCGCTGCTCGGGACGACGTCGATTCGCATCCCTTTCCTGATCTGCTTGGCCACGACGGCGGCGGCAGCGGTCATGGCCTGGGGGCTCCCACGGCAACACGACTTCGCGCCGGCACGTGTCCGCCTCCGCGCCGAATCGTTCTTCGCACGCGAAGCACTCCGACCCGCCGTCATCGTGTTCTTCCTCGCAAGCGGCTTCGCGTCCGTCAACGCCTTCGTCGTCCTCTTCGGCCGCGAACACGACATTGCCTCGGTCGGCACCTACTTCACCGTGTACGCGGCGACGATGCTCGCCGCGCGGCCGATCACCGGTCGGCTCGCCGACCGGTACGGGGTACGAGCCGTCATGGTCCCCAGCATGGTGCTGTTCCTGATCTCGTTCGTCGTCCTGGCGCTCTCGCACGGTCTGCCCATGCTGCTCGCCGCTGCAGTGCTCGCCGGGCTCGGCTACGGCGTCTGCCAGCCGCTCGTACAGAGCCTCGCACTCGGTTCCGTTGCACCGGAGCGCCGAGCAGTCGCGGGCAGCACCAACTACTTCGGAGTCGACCTGGCGTACCTGATCACTCCCGTCGCAGCCGGTGCGCTACTGACGGCTGCGACCGGCTCGTTCGGATCGACGACCGCCGGGTACACCGCGATGTTCCTCGTCATGACCCTGCCGGTCGCCGTCGCGATCGTCCTCGCGCTCCGGACCAGACGCACGCCCCGACCTGAGGAGAATTCGCTGTGAAGCGCATCGACAACAAGCCCATGCTCATCACCTACGCCGACGGGCTCGGCGGTGACCTCCCTACGCTGCGCGCCGTGCTCGACGACGAACTCCACGGCGCCTTCGGCGGCGTCCACGTCCTGCCGTTCTACCGGTCATCCGGTGACCGCGGCTTCGCAGTCATCGACTACGACGACGTCGACCCGGCATTCGGGACCTGGGACGACATCGACGCCCTCGCCGACCGGTACTTCGTCATGGCCGACTTCATGGTCAACCACGTCTCGATTCGGTCGCAAGAGTTCCAGGATTACGTGGCCCGAGGCGACGCGTCCCCCTACCGGGACATGTTCATCCACTGGTCGGAGTTCTGGGAGCACGGGGAGCCCACCCAGGAGGAGATGGCGGCGCTGTACCGGCGAAAGGCCGGTGGACCGGTCAAGACGTTCACCCTCGCGGACGGCACCGCCGTGCAGCTGTGGAACACCTTCTTCGACGAGCAGGTCGACATTGACCCGCGGAACGCCGTGACCAGGGCGTACTACGACCGGAATCTCGGCCGACTCGCCGACCACGTGCCCCTGATCCGCTTCGACGCCTTCGCCTACGCGACGAAGAAAGCCGGCACATCGTCGTTCTTCGTCGAACCGGACGTGTGGGAAGTGCTCGACATCGCCATGGAGCCGCTCAAGGTGCGCGGGACCGAGATGCTGCCGGAGATTCACGAGCACTACAGCGTGCAGATGAAGATGGCCGACCGAGGGCACTGGGTGTACGACTTCGCCCTCCCGATGCTGATGCTGCACGCCGTGATGACCGGCCGCACCGACCGCCTGCACCACTGGATGACTATCTGTCCCCGGAAGCAGTTCACCACCCTCGACACCCACGACGGCATCGGTGTTGTCGATGTCGCCGACCTCCTCACTGAGGACGAGATCGAGCTCGTGTCCGACCGGGTGAACGCCGTGATCGCCGACAGTCGCCACCTCGTGCAGGGCGCACCGTCCGCGGTGCGACGCGACGGGCAGAAGGCGAAGCCGTACCAGCTGATGAGCTCGTACTTCTCCGCCCTCGGCGGAGACAGCCAGACCTACCTGCTCGCTCGCGTCGTGCAGCTCTTCGCACCGGGCATCCCGCAGGTCTGGTCCGTCGGCCTGCTGTTCGGCGCGAATGACGTCGAGGCCCTTGCCGCGTCAGGCGACCCGCGAGCCATCAACCGTCACGACTACTCCCGGGAGGAGATCGCCAAACGGATCACCGATCCCGACGTCGCGCAGTACCTTGAGGTTCTCCGCTACCGCAACTCGAGCGCCGCATTCGCGGGCGAAGTCGCCGTGGAACAGACCCCTGACGACCACACGCTCCACCTGTCCTGGACGGGCGCCGAGATCCGCTCCGATCTGCGCGCGGACTTCCGGTCCCAAACGTGGACCATCACCGAGACCGATGTGAACGGGACAACGCGCGAAATCATGCACGCGCCTGCGTCAGTGCTGTAGTGCTCGACATCCGAGCTGAGCACGCTGCGGGTTCCGGTTGCCGATTGGCTTACGGGCGCAGTCATTCACACAAGGGACTGCTGTCGATTCAGTTGACTCATTCGTTGAGGCCGCGAGTGCGACCTGTGGGTTGATGATCGTCTCGTACTCGATCGGGGTCAACTTCCCGAGACCGCGTTGACGGCGTCTCCGGTGGTACGTGCCCTCGATCCAGGTGATGATCGCCAGCCGGAGCTCTTCTCGGGTGGCCCAACGTCGCCGATTGAGGACGTTCTTCTGCAGCAGAGCGAAGAACGACTCCGTCGCCGCGTTGTCCGCGCAGCACCGACGCGGCCCATCGATCCGAGCAGGCCGGCGTCATCGAGCGGACGGACGAACTTCTTCGACCGGAACTGGAGCGGATTCAACCGGTCGTCGAAACACCGGCTTGTTGAATTGAGCGTAGGTGCTCGTCGAGCGCTTCGGCAGGGGTCTTCCAGCCGAGCGTTTTCCGGGGTCGGCTGCTGAGTGCGGCCGCGACGGCTTCGAGATCCGTAGCGTCCCAGCGAGCGAGGTCGGTGCCCTTCGGGAAGTACTGCCGGAGGAGCCCGTTCGTGTTCTCGTTGGTGCCGCGCTGCCAGGGGCTGTGCGGGTCGGCTAAGAACACCGGGAGGCCGGTCTCGATCGTGAACTGCGCGTGCTCGGACAGTTCCTTCCCGCGGTCCCAGGTCAGCGATCGGCGCAGCTGATCGGGCAGCGTCGTGATCGTGGACGCGAGGGCGTTCTTCATCGTGACGGCGCCGTAGCCGGCCAGCGCGGGCCCGTTCTTCGTCCGCGGGATCACTCCCCAGCCCTCCTCTCGGGGCAGGTGGATCAGCATCGTGAATCGCGTTGTCCGCTCGACCAGGGTGCCGATCGCGGAGCGCTGCAGTCCGATGATCAGGTCGCCCTCCCCGTGCCCGGGAACAGCCCGGTCCTCGGCCTCGGCGGGTCGTTCGCTGATCAGGGTCTGCTCGGTCACGTGCGCCCAGGCCTGCTGCCGGGTCCGGGCGCGCGGGACGCGGAGCGCCCGCCCGGAGCGCAGGCATTGGACGAGCTCGCGGGAGAGAGCTCCGCGACCCTGGACGAACAGGGCCTGGTAGATCGCCTCATGGCTGATCCGCATCGACTCATCATCCGGGAACTCGATCGGGAGACGAGCGGCGATCTGCTCCGGGCTCCAGCCGAGCACCCAGGCGCGGTCACCGCGATGCGGCTTGTTCCGCCCTTTCCGAGCCGGACCGGACGGGCCGACCACGACCCCGTCGGGACGCGCGATCCGGCCGGAGAGCCGGTCCTGGACCCACTGCTGGAGCCGCGGGTTCTCGACCAGCTTCGCGACCTTCGGCCGACGGGCTCGGCGTTCGGCATGCCACTGCGCAAGCGATGCCTTGTACTCGAGCCGATACGTCCTGGTCGAGGCGTTCCTGCGCAGCTCAGCGGAGATCGTCGAGGGCGCCCGCTTCAGCCTGCGGGCGATCTCGCGCGGACGCCGACGTCTTGGGCTCGCCAGAGCGCGATGTCCTCCCGTTCAGCGAAAGACAGGTAGCGGCCCGACACGGTCGCGGGCAGGCGAGGATTCACGCCGCCAGCGTGACGAAACCACCGGAACCCGACCGGTGATGACACACCTGCCGCGACGACCGCGTCCTCGGTCTTCGCGCCGGACGCGATCGCGGCCCAGAACCCGACCCGATCCTCCCGCCACGCGACTGTCGGGCGTCCCGGCGACGGGATCTGACCCCGATACGCCCGCGCCGCTGCATGCTTCTTCCCAATCCCCATCACGCACCTCCGAATCGAGATGGTCGGACGACCGGTTGAATCCGCCCTGGCTGCCTCGGTCCGAGTGAACGACGGTTCCTGCTGGGTCGCGTCGCTGCACCGCCATCTGCAGAGCGGCGACGACGAACGAGGACCGCATCCGATCGCTGATGAGTACCCCACCGTCCGGCGAGAACAGGCGTCCTTCACCGCGCGGAGGTATGGCTTGCCCTCACCGGTCGGATGCTCCGTGATGTCCGTCAAGCACAACCGGTCCAGATCCGGCGCCGTGAACGCCCGTCGGAGCCGGTCGTCGTGCACTGGTGGTCCCGCCTTGCGGTGCAGGCCGCGCTTCTTCGCATGCAGGGGCCAGAGCCGCTGCTGCGAGCACAACCGCCACACCCGCCGCTCGGACACTCGATGGCCGGCGGCATGCAGGTCGTCGGCGATGAACCGGTACCCGAACGTCGGGTCGTCACGGTGCGCATCGACCGCGGCGTCGGTCAGATGCGCGTCGTCCCAGTCCCGCTGAGAGACCGGATCGGCGCGCCACCGATAGAACGCCTGCTTCGAGAAACCCAGCACCCGGCAGGCCACCGCGACCGGGATCCGGTCGGCGGCGAGTTCAAGGACCAGCGGGTACCTCATTTTGGGAGGTGCGCTTGGGAGAGATACGCGGCGGCACGGCGAAGGACCTCGTTCTCCTGTTTGAGCAGTCGGTTCCGTTTCCGAAGCTCTCGCAGCTCGACGTTCTCGGTCGTCGTGGTCCCGGACTTGACCCCGTCGTCGATGTCGGCTCGACGCAGCCAGTGTGTCTCGGTCCCCTCGGAGATCCCGAAGTCCTTCGCGACCTGCGTCAACGGGATCTCACCCCGTCGCGCGACCGCGATCACGTCGCGTCGGAACTCCTCCGGATAGGGCTTTGCCATGATCGGCATCCTTCGAGCGAGGACCGCGTCCCCACAGAGCAGGAGTCAACCGAACCGACAGCAGTCCCGCGCACCGACCGACCCGCGAGCTGGCGGTCAGCTTCCGGTGCAGGTGTACTTGGTCGAGCCGGCCGAGATCCACTTCTTCAGGCCGACGTCGTACGTCGACATGTTGCCCGTGTAGGTCCAGCGGTACGCCGCCCCCCCCCCCCCCCGATGCCGGGAACTTCTTGCGGTCGTTGTTGTAGAACCAGACCATCATCGTCAGGACGCTGTACTTCGTCTGCACCGCGCTGCGGTTGCTGCAGGTCGGCATCAGATTGCTGCTGGCAGCCTGCGCCGGGGCCGGAGCGGCGGTGACTGCGGTCCCGACGAGGAGCGCTGCTCCGAGGGTCAGTGCCGGGCGCCGCTTGAGGAGCCCCGCCCTCTGGCGAGGTCCGCGCGTCTCGAACTGCTGGTTGCTGAGCGTTCGTTTATCATTGAGCATGTCTTGACTCTGCGTTCCAGACCCTTGGTATCAAGGGCGACTTCTGGCGCCGAGCGTCTCTGAGCCTCGATCGGAACCTGTCGTGCGTCCAGGCGATGCGGGAGTGGGACACCGCCGTGCAGCGGACGACCGGAGTCCCTCGCCGTTCACGCCGGCGGCGTCGTCCCCGCGCCCTCGGTGTCGTCGGATCCTGCCGGGCCTGTGCCGGCCTGGTCGAGGTTCTCGTCCGGGTCGCCCATGTCGCCGGTCGCCTTGCCGACCGGGGACAGCCCGAAGTGCTTCCGGACGGCGTTCGCCTCGGCGGGGGACAGGGTGTGACCGGGCCCGACGGAGGGCGCGTCCTTGATGGCGTCCTTCGTGTACCCGACGTGCAGGTCCGTGCCGTCGAATGTGGCGTCCTCGACCGGGACGAGCACGTGGTGCCTCCCGAGCAGGCCGGTCGACACGCTGACGTAGGCGGCGCTGCCGCCCTCGTCGGAGGGGAACACCCGTGTCACCTTGCCGACCGTCACGCCGTCCCGATCGCGGACCGTCGCGCTCTCGATCTGGTGGATGTCGTTCTTCGAGATCATGTGCGCAGTCAACGCCGTCCGCCTGACGCTTGGCGGCGACGTGAGGTGCGCGCGCTCCGCACGACCAGTGCCGACGCGAGCCCGAGACCGACGCAACGGGTCGGTCGGAGCGGAGCCGCGCCTCCAGGCCGGGTCGAAGGAACAGCAGCTGCGGCAGCAGCCGCCGCTGCGACGTTCCGCCTCACCCGCCCTGCGTGAGGCTCGTGATGAGGTTGATGGCGACCGCGACCACGAACGTCCCGAAGAAGTAGGACAGCAGCGCGTGACCCATCGCGACCCGACGCGACGGGGTGGACGACTTCGTGATGCTGCTCGCGCTGTACGACATCCCGATCGAGAAGGCCGTGAACGCGAAGTCGCTGTACGCCGGTTCCTCGTCCTGGTCGAAGTCGAACCGGTGTCGGTCGTCGATGTAGTACATGCGGGCGTACTTGAAGGCGAAGACCGTGTTGATCAGCGCCCATGCGGCCACGACCCCGACCACCGCGAGGATCGCCGCCGCCGACCCGACGGGGTCCTTCTGCTGGCTGCGCACGAGCCCGAAGACCACCAGGACGACGCTGAGCAGGGTGGCGGTGATGATGAGCGAGTCGACGAGCTTCCGCGACCGCTCCTCGTGCCGCGCGAGTGACCGCGTGGTGTCGGGGTCGGCGGGCCAGGCTCGTGACCATGCCCAGACCAGGAAGACCGCGGCGCCGGCCACCCAACCGAGCAACAGGGCCAGGTCGGGCAGGCCGAGGACCACTGCGGCCGTCGCGACGACGAGGCCGACGACGAGAGCGACCCCGGCTTGTACCGAGAGGTGGGACATCGGGTTTCCTTCCTGCGCCGTCACAGGAGCCCGGCGGCGGTGAGCGGGATGTACAGCCCGGCGCGTTCGGCCCGGACGGCTGCGAGCGTCCGCGACGTGGCGTTCAACTTGGCCAGGATGTGCTCGATGTGTGCAGCGACGGTCCGAGGGGTGACCGCGAGTGCGCGAGCGATCTCGGTGTTGGAGCAGCCCTCGACGAGGTGACCGAGCACCTCCAGTTCGCGCGGCGTCAGGCCGCGCAGGCCGGTGGCGGGCGAGAGCACGACGACACCGAATGCCACGGTGTCCATGCCGCGCTCGCACGCGGTCACGGTGACCCGGACGAAGTCGTCCTGCGCGGTGGCACGCGTCCGCGGCCAGAGGAACGACGTGTGGTTCGCGCCGTCACTGATGACGTCCCTCGCGGCGGCGACGAGCGCTGATCCGGGCCGCAGGAACGCGTCGTCGGACAGCCCCGGGAGGCGGACGACCCCCTGTTCGAGCAGCAGCACCACACCGGCCCACGCTCCGTCGACGAGTGCTGCTGCGGCCCCGAGGGTCCGGACCGGGTCGATGCCTGTGGCGAGCTCCGGCACGGACTGCGCGAGCGAGCGGCGGACGGGAACTGGAGGTGGGCCGGTGGTCTCGAACAGGGCGCGCGCGGCTGCCTCGGCGATCTGCGGTGCTGCGGGTGGAGGCACGGTCTCGGTCACCTTCGACGATCGGCGGCGGGCACCGGAGCGTTCCCGCCACTCGAGAGGTACCACCGCGCCGGTCCCCGGGAGCGCCGTTGTCAGGAATGCGCGTGGGCAGTCCTGCCAATGGCGGCTGCTCGCCCGGCGTCGTGACATGGAGGGGACGCGTGGCCGACCGGCTTCGCGCAGACCAGGCGGACACCAGAGGGAAGACACCATGAGAGCAGTCGTGTACGAGGGGCCGCAGCAGGTATCCGTGCAGGACGTCCCGGATGCGCGGATCGAGCGGCCCACCGACGTCCTGGTCCGGATCACGACGACGAACATCTGCGGATCCGACCTCCACATGTACGAGGGGCGCACGAGCTTCGAGACCGGACGGTGGTTCGGGCACGAGAACATGGGCGAGGTGATCGAGGTCGGCGCCGGTGTCGACAAGGTGCAGGTCGGCGACCACGTCGTCCTGCCGTTCAACGTCGCGTGTGGGCACTGCAAGAACTGTGAGCGGGGGCTGACGAACTACTGCCTCACCGCCCAGCCGGTGCCCGAATGGGCGGGCGCGGCCTACGGGTTCGCCGACATGGGGCCGTGGGCCGGCGGCCAGGCCGAGCTGCTGCGGGTCCCGTGGGGCGACTTCAACTGTCTCCGCCTCGGCGAGGACGCCGAGGAGAAGTCCGCCGACTACGTGATGCTGGCCGACATCTTCCCGACCGGGTACCACGCGACCGAGCTGGCCGAGATGAAGCCGGGCGACCAGACCGTCATCTACGGGGCCGGACCCGTCGGCCTGATGGCTGCCCTGTCGGCCACCATCAAGGGCGCGAGCAAGGTCATGGTCGTGGACCGGCACCCGGACCGGCTCCGGCTCGCGGAGTCCATCGGGGCGATCGCCATCGACGACTCGGAGGTCGACCCGGTCCAGGCGGTGCTCGAGCAGACGATGGGGCTCGGCGCGGACAACGGGTGTGAGTGCGTCGGCTACCAGGCGCACGAGCCCAGCGGGGACGAGCAGCCGAACCTCACGCTCAACCGTCTCGTGCAGTCGGTGCGGTTCACCGGGCGGATCGGCACCGTCGGCGTGTACGTGCCACAGGACCCAGTCGCCGCGGACGAGCTCGCGAAGCAGGGCCGGATCGCGTTCGACATGGGACTGCACTGGTTCAAGGGGCAGACCATGGGCACCGGGCAGGCGCCGGTCAAGAAGTACAACCGCCAGCTCCGCGACCTCATCGCGGCGGGCAAGGCGACACCGTCCTTCATCGTCAGCCACGAGCTGCCGCTCGACCAGGCGCCCGACGCGTACGAGCACTTCGACAACCGGGACGACGGCTGGACGAAGGTCGTCCTCAAGCCCGGGAAGGCGGCCTGACCATGGACGGGAAGGCAGCAGCCGCGGTCGGGATCGGGGTCGCCGGCGTCGCCGCGGGCCTCGTCGCCCGCTCGCTGGTGAAGGAACGCCGCTACTCGGACGGCGACGCTCCCCACCCGCAGGGATGGAAGGCCGTCACCGTGCTCGGTGACGCCGACGACTTCCGGAGCGGCGGCCGGTACCCGGAGCCGTTGGAGCGGGTGGCGGGATCGCTCGAGATCCGTCTCGAACCGGCACCCGGCGACAAGGGCTTCGAGGTCCACGCCCGGGTCCGCGAAGGCGCCGACGTCCCGGGCGACGACGATCCGGGGAAGACGCTGCGCACAGCGTTGCGCGACGCGAAGCAGGTGTTCGAGACCGGGGAGGTCCTGCAGGCGACGCCGAGGCCGCACGGCGAACGACCCACCACGCTGCTCGGCGGCGCGGTCGACGCGGCAGAGGACGATGCGAGGGGCGAGGGTGTGCTGTGAGGGCGCTGTGCTGGACCGGAGTGAACGAACTGTCGGTGGAGACCGTCGACGATCCGGGGATCCTCAACTCCCAGGACATCATCGTCAAGGTGATCCTGAGCACCTCGTGCGGGTCCGACCTGCACCTGCTCGGCGGGTACGTCCCGACGATGCGGGCCGGGGACGTGCTCGGGCACGAGTTCATCGGGGAGGTCGTCGAGGTCGGGTCCGCCGTCACGAAGCACCGGGTCGGTGACCGCGTGGTCGTCTGCTCGTTCATCAGTTGCGGGAAGTGCTGGTACTGCAAGAACGGGCTCACCTCGCTCTGTGACAACGGCAACCCCAACGCCGGGATCCCCGAGATGCTGTGGGGCCAGGCGCCCGGCGGCTGCTACGGCTACTCCCACGCGCTCGGCGGCTGGGCCGGCAGCCACGCGGAGTACATCCGCGTCCCCTACGCGGACCAGGATGCCTTCCACGTCCCGGAGGGGGTCAGCGACGAGCGGGCGCTCTTCGCGTCCGACGCCGCCCCGACGGGCTGGATGGGAGCGGACCTCGGTGGTGTGGAACCCGGCGACACCGTCGCGGTGTGGGGTGCCGGCGGCGTCGGGCAGATGGCCGCTCGCGGCGCCCTGCTCCTCGGTGCCGAGCGCGTCATCGTGATCGACCGGTTCCAGGAGCGGCTGACCCAGGTCGAGCAGGTCATCGGTGCGGAGACGATGAACTACGAGACGAGCGAGGTGACGGCGGAGCTCCGCGAGCGCACCGGGGGTCGCGGCCCGGACGTGTGCATCGAGGCCGTCGGGATGGAGGCACACCGCGACGGTCCGGACTTCGCCTACGACCAGCTGAAGCAGCAGCTCCGGCTCCAGACCGACCGGCCGACGGCCGTCCGGGAGGCAGTCTTCGCCGCGCGCAAGGGCGGCAGCCTCTTCGTGCTGGGGGTGTTCGGCGGGTTCGTCGACAAGTTCCCGCTCGGGGCGGTGATGAACAAGGGCCTCACCATCCGCTCCGCGCAGCAGCACGGGCACCGGTACATCCCGATGCTCCTCGAGCGGATGGCGCGGGACGAGATCGTCACCGAGCACCTCGCGACGCACGTCATGCCGCTCGAGGAGGGGCCCGCGGGCTACGCGATGTTCAAGGAGAAGACCGACGGGTGCGTCCGGGCGGTCTTCCGCCCCTGACCAGTCGTCGTCGCGCTGGCAGCGGAGACGGACGGGAGGCACGGTCTGACCATGACCGCGCCTCCCGTCCGTCGTGCTGGTCGCGTCCAGGGCACCTTCCGCGACCGGCCGTGTGGCAGGCTCGGACCCGTGCAGCAGCGGGGAACGGGCAGCCCAGGACCGATCTGGGGTGCACCACCGGCGCCGTCTCCGCCTGCTGTCCGGCGAGGGTCCTGGTGGGCGGTCGGCGGGATCGTCGCCGCGTCCGTCGGCTTCGCCGCTGCCGCGCTCGGGGCGCTGTTCGGGTTCCTCGCGCTCGTCGGCAACGGGCTGATCTACGCCGCGAGCCAGGGGTCGGCAGGCAGTACCCGTGCGTTCGTCGAGCTCACCCGGTTCGGCGACCTGTTCGTCGTGCTGCCGTTGACCCTGATCGCCGCGGTGTGCGTCGTACTGGCCTGGCGCGACACCCGTGGACCGGGGCGGTCGCGGGTGTCGACGATCGTCGCGACGGCGATGACGTCGGCGCTGGCACTGCTCGCGCTGCTCACCACGCTCGTGTTCATCTGACCAGGCGCGAGCATCGACCGTCGATCGCGGTCGTCACTCCTCGGCCCGGTACCGGACAGCCCCGTCCGTCGACCGGTACCCGATCGGGAAGCTCGAGCAGATGACCCCGTTCTCGTAGTCGCCCTGCACGGTCTCCATGAAGGCGTACGCCTCGTCGTCCGTGGCGAAGACGCCGAGGACGGTGTTGTGCGGCGACTCGTCGTGCTGCACGATCCAGACCTGTTCGCCCTGGAAGACCTTCGGGCGCCGCATGAAGCGCGGTCCCGTGCTGTCCCTGGTCACGAGTCCGAGTGTAGGCGGGGCCCGTGATCGAGCGAGGCTCGGCGCACAGCGCGGTGTGCAGCCGGGATGGACAGGAACGCTCCGATGAGCAGGACCGCCGCCGCGACGAGCACCGAGATCGGGTGCCGCAGCATCGGGTTGGCGATGCCGACCAGGCACCACAGCACGCTGGTGGCTCCGGCGACCACCGTCGGGCGCAGCGCTGCGCGGTGGCCGATACGCCAAGCGGCTTCGCTGGACATCGTCACTCGCGTTCGAACGCCCGCGAGATCGTTCCGGGTGAGCGTTCCGGTGGCGGCCCGCCACGTCAACCAGGTCACGAGGACGGCGGCACCGATCTCGAGCGCCAACGCGAACACCATTGCTCCACCCATGTGAAGAACGCTAATGTTTCAGTTGCTGATGGTCAACTGCACGGGGAGGACTTCGGTGCGAGGTCCGCTTCGTGCCCCGGGGCACTGGCGCGCGAGTCTCCGTGCGAAGGAAGGCTGGCGAGTCGTCCGTGAGCCCCGTGGGCTCTACGCAGCGGCACCGCTGCTCGAGTGGGGGAGCATCACGAAGGGGCTTGTGGGCACGACGGCTTGTCGGACGCTCGAGGTCGAGCGTCCCGTCGTGCACTACCTCCCTGACGTGCCTGACGTCGACATGACAGTCGCCGACCTCGTCCACCACACCTCCGGGCTGCCGCGGCTCCCGTCGACGATGCGAGACCGCGTCTTCGGCGACCTGTACCGGGAGACTGTCGGCGTTCCACTCGACTTGGCCGCTGCAGTACCGGAGACCCCGCGAGGTCGGTACGTGTACTCGAATCTCGGGTACGCGTTGCTGGGTGCAGTTCTCGATGAAGTGCACGGCGATTGGTTCGCCGCTGTGCGGCGGGAGGTCCTCGAACCGGCGGGGATCAGCTCCGTGACCCTCGTGCCTGAGCGTGGGGAGGCCATCGGGCCGAGACTCTTCGGCCGCACGATCAGGCCTTGGGCGCTCGGAGCATCGGCTTTCGCTTCCGCGGGCGGTTTCTGGTCCACGTTCGATGACCTCTGTCGCTACGCGGAATGGGCCCTGGAACCCGGCGCAGACTCAGCGCGGACGGTGAGTTGGCAGCGCGAAGGAGCAACGACGTGGATCAACGGAGAGGTACGAGCAGCGGGGGCGGCGATCGTCGACGCCGCGGGGATCACCGCAGTCGTGCACGCCCTGGCGAAGGCTCCGCACGCGGCCGACACCATCGCCACGGCGATCATCGAACAGGAGTACGGGAACAGGGCGTAGACCATGAGCTTCCTGTTCCGGCGCCGCTGATGGCGCTTCGATCATGGTGTCCCGTAGTGCGGTCTCAGCCTCGTGATCGTCACAGTCCGGCTGCGAGGCAGCCGAAGAGGATGCCGGCACCGATCATCGCGAGTGCGAGCGCGCGGAAGAGCCCGGCCGGCAAGCGGCGGTACCGCTGCGCGGCCTGATCGCCACGCATCGTCCGGATGTGTCGCGCGAAGAACTCGCGAGTCTCCCTGGGATCCGCCGCGAAGACCACGCCGATCAGGACGAACGCGGCGCCGACGACCCACAGTGGCCAAGTCGCTTCCACCCGTGTCCTCCTCGGTCGCGGTCTGACCTCCACCCAATCAGCTCGAGCGGTCCCCGCCCAGGAACAGGCCGCTCGTGGAGTCTGCGCGGAGGTGCAGAGGTGTCGTGAGAACGCGCACCAGCGCGACGTCACCGCCGGACGTCAGCCACGCCTCCAGGCCGCACCGCGAGCCGACCACTCGGCCGGAGCAACGACCGTGACCCGACGGACTAGCGTCCCGCCGGGACCACCGCGCCCACGAGCTCGGCCCGCACGATGTTCGCACCGGCGGACAGCGCCCCGAGCTTCGCGAGCGCAGCACCGCGCGCCAGCGGCGCCATCCCGCAGTTCGAGCTCGGGATGAGCTTGTCCGCGTCGACGAACTCGAGTGCTCGCCGCAGCACCTCGGCGACCTCGTCGGGCGTCTCGACGGTCTCCGTCGCGACGTCGATCGCGCCGAGCATGACCTTCTTGCCGCGGATGAGCTCCACGAGGTCGAGCGGCACGTGGGAGTGGATGCACTCGAGCGAGACGATGTCGATCGACGACTGTTGCAGCAACGGGAACGACTGCTCGTACTGCCGCCACTCGGCGCCGAGCGTCTCCTTCCACTTGTTGTTCGCCTCGATGCCGTAGCCGTAACAGATGTGCACGGCGGTCTCGGCGGTGTGCAGGCCCTCGGCAGCGCGTTCGAGCGCGGCGACGCCCCAGTCCTGCACCTCGTCGTGGAAGACGGTGAAGGCGGGCTCGTCGAACTGGATGACGTCGACGCCCGCGGCCTGGAGCTCCAACGCCTCCTGGTTGAGGATCGTGGCGAACTCCCACGCCAGCTTCTCGCGCGACCGGTAGTGCTGGTCGGACAGGGTGTCGATCATGGTCATCGGGCCGGGGAGTGCCCACTTGATGGGCCGGTCGGTCTGAGCCCTGAGAAATGCAGCGTCCTCGACGAACACCGGGGCGGGACGGCTGACGGCGCCGACGACCGTGGGGACCGCCGCGTCGTAGCGGTCGCGGATCCGGACGGTCTCCTTGCGCTGCTGGTCGATGCCGTCGAGGTGCTCGATGAACGTCGTGACGAAGTGCTGCCGGGTCTGCTCGCCGTCGCTGACGATGTCGATCCCGCTGCGCACCTGCTCGTGGACGGCGGAACGCAGCGCGTCCTGCTTGCCCTCGGCCAGAGCGTCGCCCTCCAGCAGCCAGGGGGACCACAGCTTCTCGGGCTCGGCGAGCCACGAGGGCTTCGGCAGGCTGCCGACGATCGAGGTGGGGAGGAGGTTGCTCATTCGCGTGCGGGTCCTGTCAGGAGGGATGGGATTCAGAGGGCAACGGCGGCGTCGGCGGCGAACCGGGCGAGCAGCGCGCGGTGCGGCGTCACGAGGTGCTCCTCGGTCCACCGGCCCTGGGTGACGCCGAGGCGGCTGCGCTCCTCGCGGTCGTAGGTGACCGGGGGCACGGTGAAGTCGGTGTGCTCGAGGGTCGGGCGGTAGGTCGCGCCGGCGGAGGTGTTCGCGGCGTAGATCTCCGGACGGTAGATCTTCTGGAACGTCTCCATCGTGGCGATGGTGCCGATCAGCTGCAGGTCCGAGTAGTCCACGGTGACGTCGCCGCGGGAGTAGAACGCGAGCGGAGCAGCCCCGCCCGCGGGCTGGAAGTAGCGCACCTGCATGCCCATCCGGCCGAAGTAGTCGTCGGTGAGCGAGGAGTGCTCGTGCTCGTACTCGGCGCCGAGGACCGGGTGGACGTACCCGTTCCGCCGGTAGGTCTGGCTCGTCGACACGCTGATGCAGACGACGGGTTCTGCGTCGAACTCGTCGTGGAACGCCGACGACGCGAGGAACCGCTGGAAGAGGACCCCGTGCAGCTGCCCGAAGTCGGACGGCAGCGCGGGCAGCGACGGCAGCAGGACCGAGAAGTCGTAGTCGCGGAGGTACGACGAGAAGTTGTTGCCGAGGATGCCGCGGTGGCGCTCGCCGGTGTGCTGGTCGACGATCGTGACGTCGAGCATCTCGAGCAGCGGGAACCGCTCGTCGGAACCGTCGTCCGAGAACTCCATCGACACCGACACGATGTCGAGCTCGGCACGGTACCGGTCACCGGTCGCACCCGACACAGCGGCCGTCGCCGACGCAGACCCGGCCAGCTCGTTCAGCCGACCGTCGATCATCCCGAGCGCGTTGCGGAGGTTCTCCTGCCGCCGCTCCCCGCGCGCCAGGTTCGCGAAGTTCGTCGTCAACCGGGAGCTGTCCGAGGGGGAGTAGTCCTCGTCGAACCGGGTCCTGGTGATGCTGAAGGTGAGGTCGTCCGTCATGGTGAGCCATCCGTCTGCTGAGCGGCCCGGAGGCACTGGGAAGGGGTCTACCGATCATGACGGGAACCGCGGGTCATCAGGTAATACGGAGACGCTATGCGGCGGTATAGCCTCTGCCTATGGCTCGGGTCGCGAACGACATCACCCTGCAGCAGCTGCGGTACTTCATCGAGGTCGCCTCCGAGGGGTCGATCAGCGCGGCGGCTGACCTGCTCTACGTGTCGCAGCCGACCATGTCCGCGGCGATGAAGGACCTCGAGACGCGGATCGGGCGCCCGCTCTTCACCCGGTCGGCACGCGGTGTCGTGCTCACCGTCGACGGGGTCGAGTTCCTCGGCTACGCCCGGCAGGTGGTCGAGCAGGTGTCCCTCCTCGAGCAGCGCTACGTCGGCCGGCAGGCGTCACGCCGGCTGCTCGGGGTGTCGGCGCAGCACTACTCGTTCGCGGTCGAGGCCTTCGTCCGGATGGTCGAGGGGGCTGCCGCCGACGAGTACGAGTTCTCCCTCCGCGAGACCAGGACGTGGGACATCATCGAGGACGTCCGCACGCTCCGGAGCGAGGTCGGCATCCTCTACCGCAACGACTTCAACCGACAGGTGCTCGGCAAGCTCTTCCGTGACGCGGGGGTCGTGTTCACCCCGCTGTTCGTCGCGCAGCCACACATCTTCGTGGCCCGCCGCAACCCGATCGCCGTCCGTGAGCGCGCCACCCTCGAGGACCTCGCCGACCTGCCGCGGCTCACGTTCGACCAGGGCGCCAACAACTCCTTCTACCTCGCCGAGGAGATCCTCTCGACGATGTCGAGCAAGCGAGAGATCCGGGTGTCGGACCGGGCGACGATCTTCAACCTCATGATCGGCCTCGGCGGCTACACGATCTCCACGGGCCTGATCAGCGACGATCTCGATCCCGAGATCGTCGCCATCCCCCTCGACGTCGACGAGCGCATCGAGATCGGCTGGATCGCACACGCCTCGGTCCCGCTCACCGTGCAGGCGCAGACGTACCTCGACGAGTTGCGCGCAGTGGTCTCCGGCTACGGGGTCGAGCCGCTGGGGTAGGCGAGCTGCGGCAGGCTGCGGTCGTGCGTCGACCGCTGTCGCGGTGACCGGCCTGGAGGCGCGACCCGCCTCCGTCAGGCGGGTCGCGCCTCCAGGCCGGTCACCACCCACACTGCTGCGACCATCAGCTCCCGTCGGTGAACTCGGTGAGGACGAGGTGCTGGTGGCCGTCGACGAGCTCGCGCCCGACGTCGAGGTGGCCGGCGTGCGTCGCGGTCTCGGTGATGACGTGCAGGACGGTCTCGAGCAGGGATCGGTCCGGCGCCCACGGGTAGAGCGCCAACGCCCGTGACGAGGGGCGTGCGTCGAGCGCCGTGGACTCGATGATGCGGTCGGAGCGCGCCGCGGCGGCCTCGTGGTCGTCGAGGATCTGTCGGCGGCTCGGGAACGGCGACGGGTGCCACACCTCGTCGTCGGTCGGGAGGTCGAGCGCTTCGCCGGCGACGACCCCCTGGAACCAGAACCGCTCGACGTCGAGGGTCAGGTGCCGGACCATGCCGAGCGGAGACCAGCCCGAGGGGACGGCCGAGCGGGTCAGCGCCTCGGTGGGGAGGCCGTCGAGGGTGTCGAGGACGCGGCGCCGCTGGGCGCCCAGCGTGGCGAGCAGGAGGTCCTTCGGAATCGTCATCGGGCCGCTGCCCACTCGTGGAGCGCACCTTCGACACCGCTCGCATCGTTGCTCAGGACGGTCAGCGTCGTATCCGAGCCGGGCACGACGGCGAGCAGGGACTGGAAGCCGGGGTTGTCGCCGGGGACGAACCAGCCGTCCTCGCCGAGCACCCGTCCGAGGAACGTGCCGTAGCCGTACCCCGTCGCCGAGAGCGGCCGGTCGGCAGGGTCCGGTCGGTCGAGGGTGGCCCGCGGTGACAGCATCGCCGCGACCAGGTCCGTTGGGAGGATCCGTCCGGACCGGAGCGCCCGGACGTACCGCAGCAGGTCACCGGCCGTGGTCCACAGGTCACCGGTACCGGGGAGGTCGGCGAACCCCGGCTCGACCGTGATCGTCCGTCTGTCGACCTGTCCGACAGCCGCCCCGTGCTCGGGGAACTGCCCGGAGGTCGTGTCGTCCATCGCGGCCGGCCCGAGCACCACGTCTCCGAGGGCCTCCGCGTACGGGTGGCCGGTCACCGCCTCGATCACCAGCGCCACGAGGAGGAAGCCCGGCCCGCTGTACCGGGGGCGCTCGCCGGGTGGAGATCCGAGGGGCGACTGCAGGGTCAGCCGGACGAGCTCCCCGCGCGACGGCGGGACGTCGAGCAGGGGCGGGACGCCGTCGAGGCTGCTCCAGTGTCCGAGTCCGGAGGTGTGGCTGAGGAGGTGGTGGAGCGTCACCGACCGCAGGTGGGCGGGGAGGTCGGGCAGGTGCTCGGCGATCGGCTGGTCGAGCGCGAGGGAGCCGCGGGCGACGAGGTCGAGGGCGACGACGGACATCAGCTGCTTGCTGATCGAGCCCGCCTGGAACCTCGTGCCGAGGGTGATCGGCGGTGCGTCCGGTCCGGCGGTGTTCCCCGCGGCGCGTTCGACGAGCGGTTCCGATCCGCGAGCGACGAGCATCGTGCCGGACCAGGTCCGCTGCGCTGTGACGTCGTCGTCCATCCCTGCACGGTACCGCCGTCCCGGGGCGCGTCGGCTACCGTCCCCGGACGAGTCGGGGGATCTGCTCCTTGAACGGGAAGAACCCCCGCGATGCGAACGGCCACGCGCGGCTGTCCCACGGGCGTCGGACGGTCACGAGACTGATCCCGTCCGACTCGAGTGTCGGCCGCAGTTCGTCGAGCCGCTCCTGCACCGGCCCGACCGGGGCGTACGGCACGAGGACGGTGTCGAGCGCTCCCGAGCGGGCCCAGTCCACGACCGTCGACACATCGACGCCACCGAGCGTCGTCGCCGGATGCCCGTCGGCACCTCCCGCCCGAGCCGCAGCGTCCGCGACGGCTCCGGTCGTGAAGGCCTCGACGAGCGGTGACACCGCCGCGGGCGAGCGGGCCCCGGCGTCTGCGATGACGGCGGTCGCCCGCAGCTCGGGAACGTCCGGCCCGAGGGCGGCGAGGAGCGATGTCGGCTCGAGGTCCTCGTCGTGCAGCAGCAGCCCGACCCGCGATCCGACCTCCCCGACGACGTCCTCCGGCGTGATCGGCTCGGCGTGCGGGAACGGCTCCTCGTCGAGTGCCCGCGCCGTCGTCGCGAGCCCCGTCGGTGCGAACCGCCCCTCGGTGTAGCGGGAGATGTTCTCCGTCGTCGCGAGGTACGTCTTGCCCCGCGTCTGCAGTCCCGCGACCCACCGCCACGAGAGCGTGTTCGACGCCGCGTCGCCGTCGAGCAGGTGCCGGAGGAAGAAGTCGGCGCCGAGCTGCCACGGGAGCCCGAGCGTGAAGACCCAGATGCTCGCGAACCACATGCGGACGTGGTTGTGCAGGTACCCGGTCTCGACGAGTTCGCGCGCCCAGGCGTCCATCGCGTCGATGCCGGTCCGACCGGCGACCGCGTCCTCGTACCCGTCCGGCAGCTCGGACGCGAGCAGGTCACGCACCTCGCGCCGGTAGCGCCGCCACACCTCGGGTCGCTGCTCCAGCCACCCCTTCCAGTAGGTCCGCCAGAACACCTCCTGCACGAACTTCTCCGCAGCGTGGAGGCTGTGACGGTCGAGGACGGCGTCGACGACCTCCTCCTCGGTCACCAGTCGGTGGCGGAGGTACGGCGACAGCCCGGAGACGTTCGTCCGTGCGGGGCCGAGGTCGTGGTTGCGGTCGCGCCGGTAGTCGGCGCCGGCGCGCGGGACGAAGTCGTGCAGGGCCTCGAGGCCCGCCGGGCGGGTGGGGATGAACACTCGGCCATCCTGCGCTCGCGGTCGTACGGCCAGCCGAGAACGGCTGTACCCGACGGGCGCGACCGGACAGCGGGGCGCGACCGAGGGTCGCTGACGCGACCAGGACCGGACGGGAGGCACGGTGCGGGCTCGCACCGTGCCTCCCGTCCGGAACGGCGGAGCCGGCTCTGACGGCAGCCAGTCCAGCAGCAGGACCGCTGCGACGACGGCGAGTTCGAACGCGACGCCGGTGCGTCGAACCAGAGGAATGCGTTCGTACCATCGTGTTTCCCGATGGCCAGCGGCAACGATTCGGGCTACCTCGGCGCCGGACCCGTCGCCACGCTGGACCCATGCAGCTCTCCTCCCGCTTCACCACCCGCAACGCGGACCGTTTCCGGTTCGTCAAGGCCCCCGGCGTGGACACCCCGCCCGCGCAGCGCGATCCGGCGGTCATCGAGACGGTCAGCCGCATGCTCTCCGAGATCGAACGCGGTGGCATGGACGCCATCGCCCGGTACGCGAAGGAGCTCGACCGCCAGGACGCCCCCGTCGAGCTGACCTCGGCGCAGATCGCCGCGAGCGGTGACCGTCTCGCTCCCGACCTCCGCGAGGCCATCGAACTCGGCTCCGCCCGCACGAAGCAGTTCGCCGCGATGCAGCGGGAGCACCTCGCGGACTTCGAGGCCGAGCTCGTCGACGGGCTCGTCGTCGGGCAGCGCTACGTCCCGGTCGGCAGTGTCGGCGCGTACCTGCCGGCCGGACGCTTCCCCCTGACCGCGAGCGCGTTCATGACGGTCGGGGTGGCGAAGGTCGCGGGCGTGCCCTCGGTGGTCGCGTGCACCCCGCCGCAGCCGGACGGCGGCGCGAACGACGCGGTGACGTACGCGGCGCACCTGTCCGGCGTCGACCGGCTGTTCGTGCTCGGCGGCGTGCAGGCGCTCGCGGCGATGGCGTTCGGGCTCCTCGACACCGACCTCGACCCCGTCGACATGATCGTCGGCGCGGGCAACGCCTACGTCGCCGAGGCCAAGCGCCAGCTGTTCGGCACCGTCGCCATCGACCTGCTCGCCGGGCCGAGCGAGGTCGCGGTCATCGCGGACGACTCGGCCGACGCGGAGATCGTCGCGGCGGACCTCCTCGGGCAGGCCGAGCACGGTCCGAACTCGCCGGCAGCGCTGGTGACGACGTCCGAGCGGCTCGCGCACGAGGTCGTCGAGGCGGTGGAGCGGCAGCTCCCGATGCTCTCCACGAACGGGATCTGCGGTCCGGCCTGGCGCGACCACGGCTCGGTCGTGCTCGTGCCGACCCGCGAGGACGCCGTGCTCGTGATGGACGAGTTCGCCCCCGAGCACCTCGAGGTGCAGACGACCGAGGACGACTGGTACCACGACCACCTCACGAACCACGGCTCGCTGTTCCTCGGCCACTGGAGCACGGTCGCGTACTCGGACAAGGGCATGGCCGGGACGAACCACACCCTGCCGACCGCCGGGGGCGCGAAGCACAGCGCCGGACTCTCGGTGTCCCGCTACCTCAAGCCCCTGACGTACCAGCGGATCGCCCGCGAGGCCACACCCGCGGTCGCGCACGCCGTCGACGTCATCTCGGCGAGCGAGGGCATGAGCGCGCACCGCGCCACCGCCACCATGCGGCTCGACACGTACGCTCCCCTCACCGCCACCAGCGACTGACCACCAGTTCCGCCGACCTCCCGGTTCCACCAGACCCAGCTCCACCCGTCCCTCCCCGAACCCCGAAC
>NZ_LDQC01000043.1 GCF_001475545.1 Curtobacterium luteum
GGGCCGGACCCCGAGGACGGCCACGGCACCGGCCAGCCCGAGAACGACGACGCCCACACCCCCGGTGGTGCCGCGGACTCGGCTGGCAACCCCTGGGCAGGCCGGACGTTCGACCATCACGACACGGCCTTCGAGGACGACGACGGCCTCGCCGACCCGAGGCTCGTCGCGGCGATCCGTGCCGTCGCCGACGGAGCCTCGCAGTCGGGGGTCGTGGACGCACTGCGGAGCGCGCGGCTCCTCATCCCGCTCGTCGCCGAGGCAGGCGACGTCGGCCACACCGACACCGGCACGCGCGTCGACAAGACGCAGGAGCTCTCCATCGTCACCGTCGCCGGGCCCGACGGCCGGGCCGTGATGCCCGCGTTCACCTCCGTCGAGGCCATGCGCTCCTGGGACCCGGCGGCGCGTCCGGTCCCGGTCGAGTCCCGCCGTGTGGCGATGGCGGCCGCGAGCGAGGACACGCAGCTCGTCGTGCTCGACCCCACCGCTCCCACCGAGTTCGTGCTGCGCCGCCCCGCCGTGTGGGCACTCGGGCAGGACCTCCCCTGGACGCCGTGCTTCGAGGACCCCGAGGTCGGGCAGGCCTTCGCCGACTCGGTCGCGGGGGAGTCTGCCGTCGCGCGGGTCGAGCTCGCTCCCGGGGATCCGCTCGGCCGTTTCCAGGGCGCCGAGCTCACCGTCGGCCTCGCGCTGCACCCCGGTCTCGACCGGGCCGCGGTGCAGGAGCTCGTCGGTCGGTTGCAGGCGCGGTGGTCCTCGGCCACGATCATCGCCGACCGCGTGGACAGCATGAGGGTGGCGATCCGTCCGGCGTGATCTGGGCCTCCAGGTCGGGTCGCCACGTGCGGGTGGTGCGGTCCACGGCCGGCCGGGAGGCACGGTGCACGCCCGCAGGGCGGGTCGCGTCGCGTCGACCGCCCCCCCAGGCAGCGCAACCGCACCACGGGCGGTGCACCGCACCACCGGCGGTGCACCCGGGCCCGGACCCCGTCGCCGGTAGCATGGGCGCGTGAGCACGAACCCGTTGACGAAGCCCGGAGCCGGCGAGACCACCTTCGGTCCGACGGGGCGACCCGTCCGGCAGTTCGCGATCCCGGAGGAACTCGACCAGCACGGGCCGGCACGCATCATCGCGCTGTGCAACCAGAAGGGCGGCGTCGGCAAGACCACGACGTCGATCAACCTCGGGGCGGCGCTCGCCGAGTACGGGCGGAAAGTGCTCGCCGTCGACTTCGACCCGCAGGGCGCACTGTCGGCCGGGCTCGGGGTCCGCACGCACGACATCCCGACGGTCTACGACCTCCTCATGGGCGCCGTGAAGGACCCGCGCGAGGTCATCCAGCCGACCAACACGCCCTACCTCGACGTGATCCCGGCGAACATCGACCTGTCCGCGGCCGAGGTCCACCTCGTGAACGAGGTCGCGCGGGAGCAGATCCTCGCGAGCGTCCTCCGGAAGGTCGCGAACGACTACGACGTCATCCTCGTGGACTGCCAGCCCTCGCTCGGCCTGCTCACCGTGAACGCGCTGACGGCGGCGCACGGGGTGCTCATCCCGCTCGAGTGCGAGTTCTTCGCGCTGCGCGGCGTTGCGCTGCTCATCGAGACGATCGACAAGGTGCGGGACCGGCTCAACCCGGCACTGCGGCTCGACGGCATCCTCGCCACGATGTACGACTCGCGGACCCTGCACTCGCGCGAGGTCATGGAGCGCGTCGTCGAGACGTTCGACGACCGGGTGCTCGACACGGTCATCGGACGCACCGTGAAGTTCCCGGACGCCACGGTCTCGGCGCGGCCGATCACGCAGACCGCGCCCGACCACGCCGCCGCACACGCGTACCGGCAGCTCGCACGGGAGCTCGTCGAACGTGGCGCCGTCGCCTGAGCCGGAGGACCCCGACCACTCGGCCGTCGCGCCGGCGGGCACCCAGACCGCGCCGGGCTTCCGCGTCCGCCTGTCGAACTTCGACGGCCCGTTCGACCTGCTCCTGTCGCTGATCACGAAGCACGAGCTCGACATCACCGAGGTGTCGCTGGGTGCGGTGACGGGCGAGTTCATCGCGTACGTCCGACAGGCAGAGTCCGCCGACGAACTCGACGAGGCCAGCGAGTTCCTCGTCGTCGCGGCCACCCTGCTCGACCTGAAGATCGCGGGACTCCTGCCGCAGGGCGAGCTCGTCGACGCCGAGGACGTGGCCCTCCTGGAGGCCCGTGACCTCCTGTTCGCCAGACTGCTGCAGTACCGGGCGTTCAAGCAGGCGGCGGACTGGTTCGGGTCGCGCTGGACCGAGGAATCGCGCCGGCACGTTCGGAGGGTCCGACTCGAGGAGCGGTTCCGGGCCCGGACGCCGGAGCTCGTCTGGACGCTCTCGCTGCAGGACTTCGCCGCGCTCGCGACCCTGGCCTTCGCGCCGCGGGAGATCCCGACGGTCGGACTCGACCACCTGCACGCGCCGCTCGTCAGCATCCGGGAGCAGGCCGCGATCGTCGTGTCGATCCTCCGCACCCGGGCCGACGAGGACGTCTCGTTCCGGGAGCTGGTCGCCGGCGTCCACGAGACGGGTATCGTGGTGGCTCGTTTCCTCGCGATCCTCGAGCTGTACCGCAACGCGTCGATCACGTTCGAGCAGGACGAACCGCTCGGGGAACTGCTGCTCCGCTGGACCGCCGAGGACTGGTCCGACGAGAGCCTCGCCAACCTGGGAGCCGACTATGACGGATGACGCGCACGGCCACGCGCACGGTCACGACCGCGGTCACGACCGCGACTCGTCGAGCGCCGAGCCCGGTGGTGCGGACGAGCTGGCCGACGCCCGCGCGATCGAGCAGGAGATCCACGACGCTCACGACCGAGCCGCCCGGCCGGAGCTCCCGATCGACCGGCAGCTCGAGGCGATCCTCATGATCGCCGATGAACCCCAGTCCCTCGTCGCGCTCGGTGCCGCCGTCGGCGCACCCGTGCCCGCGGTCCGCCAGGCGGTCGAGCGGCTCGTCGCCGACTTCGACGGTGTCCACGGGACGGTCCGCCGGGGCTTCGAGCTCCGCGAGGTCGGCGGTGGCTGGCGCTTCTACGTCCGCCAGGAGCTCGACGACGTCGTCGAGCAGTTCGTCGAGCAGGAGCGCCCCTCGCGGCTGTCGCAGGCGGCGCTCGAGACCCTCGCGGTGGTCGCCTACAAGCAGCCGATCACCCGCTCGCAGATCGCCTCGATCCGGGCGGTGAACGTCGACGGGGTCGTCCGGACGCTCGTCGCGCGCGGCCTCGTCGAGGAGTCGTTCACGGACGCCGAGACCGGCGCCGTCAACTACGTCACGTCCGACCTGCTCCTGCAGCAGCTCGGCATCAACTCGCTCGACGAGCTGCCGCTCATCTCGCCCCTCCTGGACGACGGTGCGGACGGCTTCGGGCAGAACGAAGGGATCCCCGATGGCCGCGCATGAGGAAGAACGACGAGGCCCGCGGGGCGGGTCCGGTCGGCCGGGAGGCCCGTCACGCGACCGCGACGCCGGCTCCGGACGGGCAGGTGGCCGGTTCGGCGGCGGGGGCCGCGACGAGCGCGGCGACCGCGGTGGGTACCGCGGGCGTGATGACGGCGGCGAACGCAGTGACCGCGGCGGCCGTGGTGGGTACGAGCGCCGGGACGACCGTGGGTCGTCTGGTGGGTACCGCGGGCGTGACGAGCGTCCGTCGTCTGGTGGGTACCGCGGGCGTGACGAGCGTGGCGCGTCCGGCGGCTACCGGGGGCGCGAGGACCGCGGAGAGCGAGGCGGGTACGAGCGCCGGGACGACCGCGGTCCGTCCGGTGGGCAGCGAGGCCGTGACGAGCGTCCGTCGTCAGGTGGCGGCCACCGCGGCCGCGACGAGCGGTCCGGCGGTGTCCGCGGACGCTTCGTGAGCCGCGCCGACGACCGGCGGCAGGGCGACCGCGGGGGCTTCGTCCGCCGTGACGACGACCGTGGTGGGTACCGCGGGCGCGACGACCGACAGGGTGGTGGGTACCGCGGGCGCGACGACCGTCAGGGCGCTCCCCGTCGTGACGACGACCGACAGGGCGGTGGGTACCACGGCCGGGACGACCGACAGGGCGGTGGGTACCGCGGACACGACGACCGTCGTGACGGTGACCGTGGCGGGTACCGCGGCCGGGACGACCGCAAGGGTGCTCCCCGTCGTGACGACGACCGCCGGCGCGACCCCGCTCGCGAGGACCGTCGGTCGCCGGACGGCCGACCGAGCACGGTCTGGCACAACGGCCGCCGCTACGTCGGTGGCACGACGACGGCGCGCAACGCCGACCGGCCGCGTGGTGCCGACCAGCGTGCCGGCGCACGGCGCTCCGACGGTCCGCGAGGCGTCGACCGGAGCACGACGCCGCAGCCCGAGGGGGCCCGCGACGACCACGGGCAGCCGCTCGAGGGCACGCCCGAGCGCCCGATCATCCCGGACTGGGACGCCACGGACGGGACGGCGACCGCCGGGGCCGAGCCGAGCCTCCCGGCCGACGGCGAGCGTCTGCAGAAGGTGATCGCCGCTGCCGGCGTCGCGTCTCGCCGCGTCGCGGAGAACCTCATCGTGGAGGGTCGGGTGACGGTGAACGGCGAGGTCGTCGAGGCCCTCGGGCGCCGCGTCGACCCGGACGTCGACGAGGTGGCCGTCGACGGCGTGCCGGTGCAGACGGACACCTCGAAGCGCTACGTCGTGCTGAACAAGCCGGTCGGGATCGTGTCGAGCCTCCAGGACGAGCGGGGGCGTCGCGACCTGTCCGAGTTCGTCGACCGCTACGAGGAACGGCTCTTCAACGTCGGCAGGCTCGACGCCGAGACCTCGGGGCTGATCGTCCTGACGAACGATGGCGACCTGGCACACGTGCTCGCGCACCCGTCGTTCGGCGTCACGAAGACGTACATCGCGAAGGTGCAGGGGAACGTCAACCCGGCGACCGTGCAGCGACTGCTCGACGGGGTCGAGCTCGAGGACGGGCCGATCGCCGCCGACAAGGTGCGGCTGCTCGAGTCGTCCCGAGGCGAGTCGCTCGTCGAGATCACGCTGCACTCGGGCCGGAACCGGATCGTCCGTCGCATGCTCGACGAGGTCGGGCACCCGGTGCTCGAACTCGTCCGACGGTCGTTCGGGCCGCTGCAGCTCGGGAGCCTGCCCATCGGCAGGACGCGGGAGCTGTCCACGGTCGAGCTCGGGAAGCTGCTCGCCATCGCGCGCTCGGCGGAACGATCGTCGGGGGAGTGACCGTCCCGACCGCATTCGCATAGCGCATCGCATATATACAAGAATGCAACATATCGTTGGTTCGCTCCGTCAACCAACGAAAGTGAAGCAAGATGACGCAACGAAGGCGACTCCTCGCGACGGCCGGCACCGCTGCGACGGTCCTGGCGGTCGTCGGGTCCGGGTTCGTGGCCACCGGCGCCGCGGTGGCCGTCGACTCGGACGTCCCGCGCGAGGCGATCCCGCAGGGCGGCCTCACGCTGTCCGCGCAGAACGCGGCCGGCGCGACGATCGCGTGGACGGGGAACTCCGGGACGGGTGTCGACCTGCGCGAGTACGACACCCGTGCGGAGGCCGAGGCAGCGGGGCTCACGACGTTCCGGGCAGCAGCCGACGGCAACGGCTTCGTGAAGTTCATCACCGAGCGGACCGGGGAGTGCCTGACCGTCACGACCGACGGGGTCCGGGCCGGGGTCAGCGTGAGTGCCTTCTCCTGCCGCAGCTCGACCTCCAACTTCTCCGTCGATGACGGTCGCATCGTCTCGCCGTACGGGTGGAGCGTGCAGAACGAGCGCATCACGTTGCGCAACCAGCCCAAGGCCGCGTTCGCGTTCACCGCGGGCACCGGGGCGGACCTCGGCGTCCAGCTCCGGTACCGCGACGCTGTGCCCGCCACCGAGTTCGAGGTGACGCCCCCGGCGACCACCGACCCGAACGACCGTGCGCGGGTGTCGGGACACGCGACCCCCGACAGCTTCGTCGAGATCCACGACGGACTCGGCACGCTCCTCAGCGTCGGTCAGGTCGGCACCGACGCCGACGGGAACTGGAGCGCGGTCATCAACGGGCCGCAGCGCGGCACGTTCGAGCAGGACATCCTCGTCTCGGTGAGCAACGGGACCGGTCTCGTCCAGCGCAGCCGGGGCACCGTGAGCTACGGCCAGGGTGTCTCCGCCACCGCGAGCGAGGCGGCGGTCGCGACCGACGGTACGGCACTGGTCCGCGGTCACGGTGACGCTGGCGCCCGCGTCCGGGTCCTCGAGGGCGGTTCGGCCGACCCGGTCACCGTGGCCGCCGACGGCACGTGGGAGCTCCGGGTCACCCCGGCCAGGGCGCGGACCGCGTCGACGGTCGTGGTCGAGATGACCGGCATCGGCGGGGCACGGACCGTGGTGCCCGTCGAACTCGACTCGGTCGAGCTCGACCCCGACGTCGTCTTCCCCGCGGACGTGGCCGAGTCGGCCTACGTCGAGGGCGAGGCGCCCGCCGGCGCCGACATCGCGGTGCTCGACCAGGACGGCAGCGAGGTCGGCACGGGCCGGGTGCCCGCGAACGGCCACTTCGAGGTCGACATCGACCCCGCGGACGCCGCCGGCGAGGTGGCTCGCACCGTCGTCCTGCGCCAGGGCGGCACCGAGATCGCCCGTCAGGACGCCGAGGTCGACTACGGGGCCCCGGTCCGGATCACGTCCCCGTCGGACGGCGCGGACGTCACACCGTCGACGGTCATCCGGGGGACGGGCGAGCCGGGTGCCGAGGTGACCCTCGAGCTCGGTGACCGCACGCTCTCCACGCTGGTCGGGACGGACGGTACGTGGTCCGGACGCTTCGAGGACGCCGGTCGTCGTCCGTTCGCGCTGACGAGTCCGGCGGACGTGACCTTCACGGAACGCAGCAAGCCCGCGATCACGGGCACGGGCACGCCCGGGGCGACGGTTCGGTTCCAGCCGCACGGGACCGACCCGCGGGACGCCGTCGACACCTCCGTCGGCGAGGACGGCACCTGGCGCATCGCCGGTGCGGACCTCCCCGTCCAGCAGTTCGACGGTGACCGGGGTGCCGAGTACGACGCCCTCGTCGTCCACCGGTCGGGCGCCTCCGCCCAGCAGGCGACCGTGGACCTCGAGGGACGACTGGACCCGCTGCGGGTGACGAGCCCCGAGCAGGGCTCGACGGTCGTCGCGGACCGCGGGTTCGTGACCTTCACGGGGACCGGCACCCCTGGGGACGAGATCGTCACCCGTGGTTCCGGCAACGGCCCCGTGTCGAGCACGGTCGTCCGGGCCGACGGCACCTGGACGATCCGTGACGTCGTCTTCGCCGCCGGCGAGCACACCGCCAGGATCGTCGGGCACGGCGCCACCGCGGACGTCACCTTCACGGTCGGGTCCGACACCGGCTCTGACCTGACGGTCATCGAGCCGACCGACGGCAGCACCGTCACGCCGGACGACGACTTCGTGAACCCTGGCGTGCACTTCCGGGGGACCGGGGCGCCGGGAGCCCACGGCGCCGTCGTCGACCTGCGCAGCGGAGCGATCCACGGGTTCACCGTCGACGCGTTCGGCGGGTGGAGCAGGAACGTCCCGCTCCTCGCCGGCGAGTCCCGGGTGCGGGTGATCGACAACGTCAACGCGCCGGTCGAGCTGACGGTCACGACCGTGTACCCCTGACGCCGGCCGCCCGACACCGGTTCCACCCCTCCCACGGGTCACCCGACCGCCCCCGCCGCACCGCGGCGGGGGCGGTCGTCCTGTGCCCGGCCACGACCCGGACCGGCGTGATCGCTAGGCTGACGGGGTGACCGACGCCCCCGACCCGCTCGCCGAACCGGACATCGACCGGCGGCTCCGCGGACCCGTGCGCGTGGTCGGTGCCGGGCTCCTGGGCACGTCGATCGGCCTGGCGCTGCGCGAGAAGGGTGTCGACGTCGTCCTCGACGACGTGTCGCCCGCAGCGCTCGCCCTCGCCGTCGACTACGGTGCCGGACGCCGACCGGCCGAGGGCGACACCCCCGAGCTCGTCGTGGTCGCGGTCCCACCGGACGTCGTCGCGGCCGTCGTCGAGCGCGAGCTCGCGGCCCACCCGGACGCGGTCGTCACCGACGTCGCCAGCGTGAAGTCCGGGCCGCTCGCGGCACTCCGGGCAGCGGGCGCCGACGTCTCCCGGTACATCGGATCGCACCCGATGGCAGGGCGCGAGCGCAGTGGTCCGACCGCGGCGCGGGCCGACCTCTTCGTCGGGCAGCCGTGGGTGATCGCCGGGCACGCCGACATCACGTACCAGCAGGCCGCGGTGGTCGAGGACCTCGCGCTCGACCTCGGCGCGACCGTGGTGCCGATGGACCCGGAGTCGCACGACCTCGCGGTGGCGTACGTCTCGCACACGCCGCAGCTCGTGTCGACACTGATGGCCGCCCGGCTCCGCGACGCCCCGGACGGCTCGCTCGGTCTCGCCGGGGGCGGGGTCCGCGACGTCACCCGGATCGCCGCGAGCGACCCCGGGCTGTGGGTGCAGATCATCGGCGCGAACGCTGAACGGATTCGGCCCGTGCTCGCCGACCTCCGCGACGACCTCGACCGGGTGCTCGCTGCGCTCGACGACCCGCACGGCTCGGGTTCGCCCCGCGCCCTGGCCGAGGCGATCGCGGCCGGCAACCGCGGCGTCGAGCGGCTCCCGGGCAAGCACGGCACCACCAAGCGCTTCGCCCAGGTGGTCGTCCTCGTCGACGACACCCCCGGGCAGATCGCCGCGCTCCTCACGTTCATCGGGGAGATCGGCATCAACCTCGAGGACATGCGCCTCGAGCACTCACCGGGCGCGCAGATCGGCATCGTCGAGGTGTCGGTCGTGCCCGAGCAGGAACAGCGACTCGTCGAGGAACTCGAGGGTCGCGGATGGAGGATCGCAGCAGCATGGGCCTGAACGACGACACCAACCGAGCGGTGCAGGACTCCGGCGTGACCGGCGGCCCGGACGGACCGGACTCGGGACTCCCGACGCCGGGCGACCAGCCCGGTCCGATGGGCGGCGGCGACGTCGCCGGCGGTCTCGACGGCCAGGGTGGCGGCGAACCCGGTTCCACGAGTGCGCCGGTCCCGTCCGGTCTGCCCGACGGGGCCTTCGTCGCCAAGTTCGTGGTCGCGGTCGACGGTCCCGCGGGCAGCGGCAAGTCGAGCGTCTCGCGCGCGGCGGCCCGCGCGCTCGGGTTCGGCTACCAGGACACCGGCGCGGCCTACCGTGCGTTGGCGTGGCACGCCCTGCAGCAGCAGGTGGACCTCGACGACGCCGCGGCCGTCCTCGCGAGCTGGGACACCTTCGACTACGACATCGGCACCGACCCCGACGACTACTTCGTCCGGGTGAACGGCACCGACGTCACGGATGCGATCCGCACCCCCGAGGTGACCGCCGCGGTCGCGCACATCGCGAAGCTCCCCGAGGTCCGGCAGCGCCTCGTGCAGCTCTTCCGGCAGGTCATGCGCCGCACGGACGCGCAGGGCATCATCACCGAGGGGCGGGACATCACCACGGTCGTCGCACCCGACGCCGAGGTCCGCATCCTGCTGACGGCGGACGAGTCGGTTAGGATGGCCAGGCGCTCGGCCGAGGTCACGACCCAGTCGGCCGCCGAGACCTCCGCAGCACTCGCCCGTCGGGACGCCGCGGACGCGAAGGTCGTCGACTTCATGAACGCCGCGGACGGCGTCACGACGCTCGACTCCACCGACCTCGACTTCGACCAGACCGTGCAGGCGGTCGTCGAGCTGGCCCGAAGCACGGCCACGAACTGATCACCCGCGGCCACCGGGCCGCACGCGAGGAACCCACACCATGGCCCAGCTGGACAACGACAACCCGGCGAACGACGAATTCCCCGAGTACGACGCCGCCCTCGGCGAACGGCTCGCCGACCTCGACGAGACCGAGGCGGAGCAGCGCACGACCGCACTCCGCGCCGGCCTCGACGACTACGACCTCGACGAGGAGGACGTCGCGCTCCTCGATGCGGCCGAGATCGGCGAGGACGGCACCTACCTGCTGCCCGCGCTGCCCGTGCTCGCGATCGTCGGACGCCCGAACGTCGGCAAGTCGGCGCTCGTCAACCGCATCCTCGGTCGCCGTGAAGCCGTCGTGCAGGACGTCCCCGGCGTGACCCGTGACCGCGTGAGCTACAAGGCGGAGTGGAACGACAAGCGGTTCACCCTCGTCGACACCGGCGGGTGGGAGCCCGACGCGAAGGGCATCAACGCCTCCGTCGCCGCGCAGGCCGAGGTCGCGATCGACCTCGCCGACGCCGTCCTGTTCGTCGTCGACGTCACGGTCGGGATCACCGCCACCGACGAGCACGTCGTGAAGATGCTCCGCGGCACCGACCGCCCCGTCATCGTCGTGGCGAACAAGTCCGACGACGACCGCCGCGACCTCGACGCCTACGAGCTCTGGAACCTCGGCCTCGGCGAGCCGCACCCGGTCTCCGCGCTGCACGGTCGCGGGGTGGCGGACCTGCTCGACCTCATCGTGAAGACGCTGCCGGACACCTCGGCGGTCGCCAAGCAGGAGGTCGGCGGACCCCGTCGCGTCGCCATCCTCGGTCGTCCGAACGTCGGCAAGAGCTCGCTGCTCAACAAGGCCGCCGGCGAGGAGCGCGTCGTCGTCAACGAGCTCTCCGGCACCACCCGTGACCCGGTGGACGAGCAGGTCGAGCTCGGCGGACGTGTCTGGCGCTTCGTGGACACCGCCGGCATCCGGAAGCGTGTGCACCTGCAGCAGGGCGCCGACTTCTACGCCTCGCTCCGCACCACCGCGGCGCTCGAGAAGGCCGAGGTCGCGGTGGTCGTCCTCGACGTCACCGAGCCGATCTCCGTGCAGGACCTCCGCATCATCGACCTCGTGCTCGAGTCCGGCCGTGCGCTGGTCCTCGCGTACAACAAGTGGGACCTGCTCGACGACGACCGCCGGCGCTACCTCGAGCGCGAGATCGAGCAGGACCTCGCGCACGTCGCCTGGGCGCCCCGTGTCAACATCTCGGCGCGCACCGGTCGCCACCTCGAGAAGCTCGTGCCCGCGCTCGAGACCGCCCTCGACTCGTGGGACACCCGCATCCCGACGGGCAAGGTCAACGCGTTCATCGCCGAGCTCGTGCAGGAGCACCCGCACCCGGTCCGCGGCGGCAAGCAGCCCCGCATCCTGTTCGGCACGCAGGCATCGAGCCAGCCGCCGACGTTCGTCCTGTTCACGACCGGCTTCCTCGACCCGCAGTACCGCCGCTTCATCACGCGGCGACTCCGCGAGGTCTGGGGCTTCGAGGGCACGCCGATCAACGTCAACATGCGGGTGCGCGAGCGCCGCAAGCGGTAGGCGAGCCCGATCGTGTCCGACGACGCCCGCCGACGCGTCACCCCGAAGCGGGTGCTCGCGACGGCGGGCGTCGTCGTGCTGGTGGTCGGCGGGGCGGCGTGGGCCGTGGTGTCGTCACGTCCGCCCGCGCAGGACGCCGTCGGGGCGACACCGGTGGCGGCACGGACCCCGGCCGGCGCCGGCGTCGACCCGACCGCGCCGTGGGCGGAGCGCGTCCCGCCCGTGGCCGGGGACCTCATCCCCATCGACCGCTCCGCCGCCGGGCACGTGTCGATCACACGACACGGGGACGGTGGCCTCCGGATCACGATCGACCACTTCGACGTCGCATGGCCGAGCGTCGAGGGTCCGGTGGACGTCGGAGCGGTGCGCGTGCTGCTCTCCGACGGGCAGGTCGTCGGAGATCGCCGGGGGTACTGGGCGCACCACAGCGAGCCGGTCGACGTCGGCACGGTGGAGGTCCGACCGACCGTGGTCATCGACGTGCCGGCGTCGACGCGGCTCCCCGCCGATGTGCGGTCCCTCGTCCTCCTGCGTGGCTCCGAGGACCCCGAGATCGACGACCGCGTCATCGGCGGAGCGGCACTCTTCCTCACGGAGTGACCCGGCCGTCGTCGAGCGATCGGATCGTCCTTCGGTCGAGCGATCGGATCGTCCTTCGGTCGAGCGATCGGATCGTCCGTCGGCCGACCGACGCATCGCCACGAGGCCGGGTGCGGCACCATGGGGAGCGTGACCGTTCCGGAACACCGACCCCGTCGCCGTCGGGCACGTCGCCCTCGCCGCCTCGTCCGATGACGCGCGGGTGGTGGCTCGTGGTCGGGGGAGCGGCAGTGGCGGTCGTCGGGCTGGTCGTGCTCGGCCTCGGAGTGCCGCGCGGCGAGGACGCGACGCCGGACGGCTCGGACTCGGAGACCACCACGACGGCGCGGACGGCCACCGCTTCACCGGGGCCGGGGTGGCTCCGTCCGACGAACGGCCTCGGCGACGCGTCGTCCGGCGGGGGCGAGCCCGAGGACGGTCAGCCGGAGCAGCAGGCAGCAGACCACGGGCCCGGCACTGCTCCGTGGTGGCGCCGCGTGCCGCCGGTCGCCGGGACCCTCCGGACCATCGACGGCCGACGGATCGGCCACGCGACGGTGCTCGCCTCCGACGGCGACACACTGACCGTGACCGTCGTCGGCGACGGGCGGCTCCCTCGGACCGCGACCAGGGCCGTGCTCACGGAGGACGACCGCTTCGTCGTCGAGCTGGGCAGCGTCACGTCGGGCGTGCGCGGCGCGGGGTTCGTCCTCAAGGCGGCGGACGCGGACCAGCTCCCCGACCCGGTCACCACGCTCGAACTCCGGGACGCGGAGGGCCGCACCATCGCGACGGCCACGCTGCTCCCGGTCTGACACGCCGGCACCGTCGTCCGGGCGATCCGAGGCAGGCGTGCGCCGCATGGCGGGCGCGCGCCGTGCCTCCAGGCAGTCACCTCCGGGCACCGGACGGGAGGCACGGTGCGCGACCGCCCCGTCGGATGCGGCACCATGGTCTGGTGACCCTCCAGAGCAACGGCCTCGGCGCCGCCGCCGACCGGCTGTGGTGCCGCCTGCGGCTCGACCGCCTCGCCGGTGGTCGGCAGGCCGGGTACGTCATCCGCGAGGACATGCTCGAGCACCCCGACACCGTCCGCTCGTTCCGCTGGATCCGCTGGTTGCTCGTCGCGGAGACGATCGTGGGCATCACCGCGATCGCCGTCGCCGTGCTCCTGACGCGCGCGGGGGAGACCGTGCCGTGGGCGGTGTGGTTCCGGGCGACCGTCGTGCTGCTCATCACCCTGACGCTGTACGTGTTCGCGTGGCGGGCGCAGCTCGGGTACTACTGGGCCTACCAGCGACTGCGGTTGTTCAGCCGGATCTTCCCGATCGTCACGCTCGTCGTCGCTGCGATCCCCGGGCTCTACCCGTTCTGGATGGTCATCGAGCAGATCGTGTTCTCGCTGCTGATGATCGGGATCGGGGACGTGCTCACCTCGGACCACATGCGGTCGACGTTCCCGAAGCCCGTGCGGCGGTAGCCTGCGCGGTCAGTCCTCGGGACCGCGCGTGGCCCGTTCGTCGATCCGTCCCGCCACCCGCGCCGCGGCGAGCGAGGCCAACACCGCCAGCCCCTGCGCCGAAGCCGAGCCGGGCTCCGCGTGGTGGACGACGAGCAGCTGCCCGTCCGTCCCCCCGATGCCGAGCTTCTCCCGTCGCAGCTCCAGCGCGCCGACCTCCGGGTGCCACATCCGCACCGCAGCACCACCGAGCGGCCGGACGTCGTGTCGTGCCCAGAGGCGCCGGAAGTCCTCGCTGCCGAGGGACAGCTCGCCGACGAGCGCGGTGACCCCCGGGTCCCGCACGTCGGTGCCGATGGACGCCCGGAAGGCCGCGACCATGCCCGCCATCTGGTCCTGCCAGTCCGGGTACCGCGCGGTCTCCGCGTCGTCGAGGAACATCGTGCGGAGCCGGTTCTCGCCCGCCCGCAGACCGGGGGCGAGCTCGGTTGCGAGGGCGTTCGCCGCGAGGACGTCGAAGGACCTGCCCTCGACGAACGCGGGCAGTCCGATCACGTCGAGCAGCTGGAGCGTCCCGGTGGGCACCCGTTCGGTCCGAGCGGTCCGACGCCGGGGAACGGGAGAAGCCCCGGCGAGACCGTGCAGGTAGTCGCGGGCGACCTGGTCGAGGCCGAACACCCGCGCGAGTGCGTCGAGGACCTGGACGGACGGGTTGCGGTCACGTCCCTGCTCGAGCCGGAGGTAGTAGTCGGCGCTGATGCCGGCGAGGGTCGCGACCTCCTCGCGGCGGAGCCCCGGTGTCCGCCGTACGCCGGTCACCCGGATGCCGGCGTCCTCGGGGCGCACGAGGGCGCGCCGTGCCCGGAGGTACTCACCGAGGGTGTTGTCGTCCACGACCCCGATGCTACGGACCCGTCCGCTGCCGATCCTGGCCCCGGTGGTCCCAGGGACGCCGGGGGTCTGCCGGCGGGGCCGTCCGGCGCGCATCGTGGTGTCCATGACGAACACGACCCTCCCCGGCGGCACCTACCGCCTCGCCGACGACCTCGACCTCACCCGCGTCGGGTACGGCGCCATGCAGCTCGCCGGACCCGGGGTCTTCGGCCCGCCCACCGACCGCGACGAGGCCGTCCGGGTGCTGCGCACGGTCGTCGAGCTCGGGATCACCCACATCGACACGTCCGACTTCTACGGTCCGCACGTCACGAACGAGGTCATCCGCGAGGCCTTGCACCCCTACCCCGAAGCGCTGCACCTCGTCACGAAGGTCGGCGCTCGCCGCGACGCCGACGGTGGCTGGCCGCACGCCCGCGAGCCCCACGAACTCGTCGAGCAGGTGCACGACAACCTCCGGAACCTCGGGCTCGAGCAGCTCGACGTGGTGAACCTCCGGATGGGCGGCTTCGACGCTCCCGAAGCGGGCAGCATCGCGCCGCAGTTCGAGGCGCTCGCCGAACTGCAGCAGCAGGGACTCATCCGGCACCTCGGGCTGTCCACCGTCAACGCCGAGCAGCTCGCCGAGGCGCAGACGATCGCCCCGGTGGTCTGCGTGCAGAACATGTACAACGTCGCCCGCCGCGAGGACGACGCCCTCGTGGACGCCACCGCAGCGCAGGGCATCGCCTACGTGCCGTACTTCCCGCTCGGCGGGTTCTCGCCGATCCAGTCCGGCGCACTCGACGCCGTCGCCGCACGGCTCGGCGTCTCCCGCCTCACCGTGGCGCTGTCGTGGCTGCTCCAGCGTTCGCCCAACATGCTCCTCATCCCCGGCACCTCGTCGGTCGCGCACCTGCGGGACAACGTCGCCTCCGCCGGGTTCGTCCTGCCCGCGGACGCCGTGGCCGAACTGGACGCGATCGGCGCGGCCTGACGACGTCACCAGGTGCCGGCCTGGAGGCGCGGTGCGGACCTGCACAGCGCCTCCCGTCCGATGCTGGTCACGCCGCGCCCGAGGAGCGCTGCGCGCTGTCCGATCCCGTGGTGCCGGCTGCTCCGCTGTCGATGGCCGGCCCCGCCTGGGTGCCCGGGTCCGTCCGGGCGGACCCGGCCCCGCCCGGGTTCCGCCCGGTCGGGGGACGCGCGGCCTCGGCTCGTGCGCGGCCGGATGGCGCATCCTCGGTGCATGACCGACGACCACGCCCTTCCGCTCCCCGGCGGGACCCACCGCCTCGCCGACGACCTCGAGCTCACCCGGTTCGGGTACGGCGCCATGCAGCTCGCCGGCCCCAACGTGTTCGGTCCGCCGAAGGACCACGACGGAGCGGTGCGGGTCCTCCGAGCAGTCGTCGAGGCGGGCATCACCCACATCGACACGGCGGACTTCTACGGCCCGCACGTCACCAACGAGCTCATCCGGGAGGCCCTGCACCCGTACCCGGATGGGCTGCACATCGTGACGAAGGTCGGCACGCGCCGCGACGACAAGGGCCGGTGGCGGCAGTCCCGCGAGCCGGAGCAGCTCGTCGAGCAGGTGCACGACAACCTCCGGACGCTCGGGCTCGAGCAGCTCGAGGTGGTGAACCTCCGGGTGGGCGGGTTCGATGCGCCGGAGCCCGGCAGCCTGGCGCCGCAGTTCGAGGCGCTCGCCGACCTGCAGCAGCAGGGACTCATCCGGCACCTCGGCCTCTCGACCGTCACCGCCGAACAGCTCGCGGAGGCGCAGGGCATCGCACCGGTGGTGTGCGTCCAGAACATGTTCAACGTGGCGCGGCGGGAGGACGAAGCACTCGTGGAGGCGACGGCGGAGCAGGGCATCGCCTACGTGCCGTACTTCCCGCTCGGTGGCTTCTCCCCGATCGACTACGCCACGCTCGACCGGGTGGCGGAACGACTCCACGTGTCGCGGACGACCGTGGCGTTGTCGTGGCTGCTGAAGCGTTCGCCGAACATCCTGCTCATCCCGGGGACGTCGTCGGTCGAGCACCTGCACGAGAACATCACCTCGGCGGGGTTCGACCTGCCGCCGGACGCCGTGGCCGAGCTCGAAGCACTCGGCGCAGCCTGACGCCACTCCTGGCCGGGCCCGACGCCACGAGCAGCCGACTCCGCGCGGAGTCGACGCCGCACGGAGTCGACAGGGCCCGGAGTCGGCGCCGCGCGGAGTCGACAGGGCCCGGAGTCGGCGCCGCGCGGAGTCGACAGGGCCCGGAGTCGGCGCCGCGCGCCGCCGGCGCCAGGCGCCGCCGAGGCCAGACGCCGCCGACGCCAGGCGCCACGCGCCGACGCCGCAACCGCACTCGTCACTACCGGAACCTCAGCCCACGGTCGCGAGCGCGAACGGCAGCACGGCCGCCGCCCCGGCCCGCCGGAGTTCCCGCCCCGCAACGGTCACCGTCCACCGACTGTCGACGAGGTCGTCCACGAGGAGCACCGGCCCCTCGTGCGGCCGCAGGGCTGCCGCCAACTCCGGACCCACCACGAAGGTGTCCCACACGCCGGAGAGCCGGTACGCGCTGTTCGTCGCGCCGTCGCCCCGCGGGGTCCCACCGGACCGTTCGAGCGTCCCGAGGAACTGCAATCGCCCGATCGAGGACAACGCCTGCGCGAGCGAGGCGACCAGCTCCGGGCGGGATCGTGACGACATCGCCACGACGCCCGTCGGCCGCTCGGCCCACGGCCAGTCCTTGAGCGCACGGACACACCCGTCGACGAGCTCCTTCGACACCGGTCCGTCGGGCGTGGACGCGGCGAAGAGCGCGCGCAGTGGTCCGCCCCAGCCGAGGTCGGTCAGGCGGGCGACCGCACGCCCGGGCTCGACGAGCTCGTCCGCGCCGATCTTGCCGCGGACCGGGACACCGAGCGCGCTCATGCCCGACGGCCACTGGGCACGCGGCGCGATCTCGACCCCGACCTTGTCGAGCGCTGCGGCCGCACCGGAGGCGTCGGAGGACGACACGTCGGTCGGGTACCAGACGCCCGCGCAGTTGTCGCAGCGACCACAGGGCTCGGCCGAGGGGTCGTCGAGGTCCTGCTGCAGGAGCTGCATCCGGCACGCCGAGGTCGACTCGTACGTGAGCATCGAAGCCGCCTCGGCAGCGCGGGCGGCGGCGACGCGCTCGTACCGCGGTGCGTCGTACTCCCACGACTGCCCCGTCGCGACCCAGCCGCCTGTGACCCGCTGCACGGCGCCGTCGACGTCGAGGACCTTGAGCAGCAGCTCGAGCGTCGATCGCTTGATGTCGACCAGCCCCTCGAGTGCGACGGTCGAGAGTGCCGAGCCGGACACGGTCAGGGCGTCGAGCACTGCTGCAGCCCGGGCCTCGGTCGGCATCGAAGCACTCGCGAAGTACTGCCAGATCTCGGTGTCCTCGCGGCCGGGCAGGAGCAGGACGTCGGCGTTGTCCGTCGCTCGCCCGGCACGGCCGATCTGCTGGTAGTAGGCGACCGGGGAGGACGGCGCCCCGACGTGCACGACGAACCCGAGGTCGGGCTTGTCGAACCCCATGCCGAGCGCGCTCGTCGCGACCAGGGCCTTCAGCTCGTTGCCCTTGAGCTGCTGTTCGAGCTGTTCGCGCTCTTCGGTGTCGGTGCGCCCCGTGTAGGCGCGGACCGCGTACCCGTTCTCGCGCAGGAGTCGGGCGATGTCCTCGGCCGCGGAGACCGTCAGCGTGTAGATGATCCCGCTGCCGGGGAGGTCACCGAGGTGCGCCAGCAACCAGCCGAGGCGCTGCCGGGCATCCGGCAGCGTGAGCACCCCGAGCCGCAGCGACGCCCGCGCGAGGGACCCCCGGATCGTGAACACCGGGTCGTCCGGGCCGGCGGTCAGCTGCTCGGCGACGTCGTCGACCACGCGCTCGTTCGCGGTTGCGGTCGTCGCGAGCACCGGCACGCCGTGCGGCAGCGATCGGATGAGCTCGGCGAGCCGGCGGTAGTCCGGGCGGAAGTCGTGGCCCCAGTCGGAGATGCAGTGCGCCTCGTCCACGACGAGCATGCCCATGCGGGCGATCAGCGTCGGCAGCTGTTCGTCACGGAACCGCGGGTTGTTGAGTCGCTCGGGGGAGACGAGCAGCACGTCGACCTCGTCACGGGCGAGTGCCGCCTGCGTCTCGCCCCACTCGTGCGCGTTCGCGGAGTTGATCGACACCGCTCGGACCCCGGCTCGCGCCGCGGCTGCCACCTGGTCGCGCATCAGCGCGAGGAGCGGCGACACGAGCACGGTCGGCCCGCCGCCTCGTCGACGGAGCAGCAGCGTCGCGAGGAAGTACACCGCGGACTTGCCCCACCCGGTGCGCTGGACGACGAGCGCTCGCTGCCGGTGCTCGACGAGCGCCGAGATCGCCTCGAGCTGTCCGGGATGGAACACGGCGTCGGGCCGGCCCGTCAGCGCGGCGAGCGCCTGCTGCGCCTCGGCGGCGATGTCCGCCGAGGGCGGAGCGATGCCGACGGGCGGCGCGCCGCCGGCCAGCGCATCACCGGGACGGGGTGAGTCGACGGTCGAGGCCGTGTCGGGGGAGTCCATGACCCCATCGTGTCAGGAGCGACCGACGGAACCCGACCCGCGCCTCCCGGCTGTGGACGAGCGATCCCTGTCCACAGCGATCCTCACTGGTAGGTGATGAGCGCCGGGCTCGGGAGGACGTCCCGCATCGTCTGCTCCGGCGACAGCATCGGGTGGTCCTCGTCGATGAAGTTCTTCCAGCCCCAGTGCACGCCCGCCGGAGCGCCATCGTGCAGGGCCTTCCACGTCGCCTGCTTCTCCGGCTGCGACCCCTGCCCGTCGACGTGGATGAGCACGTCGAGCTCCGGGTGCTCCTCGAGCGACGAGCGGTCCTGGATCATCGCCGAGCGGAACTGGTGCAGCACGAAGGCCTTCGGCGGCAGCCCCTTCTCCCGCACGAGGTCGGCGAGCCAGTCGGACACGCGGTTCACCTCGTCGGCGCGCACGCTGCCGATCTGGCGGAGCGGCACCTGGTCCGCCGTGAGTCGCCACTCCGGGTCGAGCGCGAGCCACACGCCCGGCTTCGACAGCAGCGACTCGTACCGCTTCGCCTGGCTGAGGAAGTCCGACCGGCCCGGCTGCAGGTCGAGGACCACCGGCATCCCCGCGTCGTGCGCTGCGTCGACGTAGGGCTCGAGCGTCGACACGGGCAGCTCGGTCGAGTAGTCCCCGTCCGCGCCGGCGTCACCGGCCGCGACGGTCGCGATGACCTCCATCGCCGGCGTGACCGGCTCGTCCGAGACGTCGTCGTACCGGTGGGCCAGCGCCACTGCGCGCTCGACCGTCGCCTCCGGGTCCTGCTCGCCGAGCACACCGAGCACCGGCGCACCGGGCGCGCCGTAGAGGGCGACGTAGCGGTGCCCGTCGAAGGGCCGCTGTCCGCCGTGCGGCAACTGCCAGCCGTCGCGCGCGGCGCGGACCGTCCAGTCCGGGTCAGGCAGGTCGCCGAACGTCCTCCCCACGAGCACGGTCGGGTGGTCCTTCCGCTCGTGCAGCGCCGTCACGACGTCTTGTGCCGCCGCCGGGTCGGTGACACCCTCCGGCATCGACACGACCCGCGCACCCGCAGCGCGTGCCGTCGCGACGACGGCTGCGTCCGCGCTGCGGTCCGCCACCACCACGGTCGCCGGCCGGGAGGCACGGGTCGACCCCGGCGCGCGCGTCGCCTCGGGTGCCTCCCGCTGTTCGACGTCCGTGTCCAGCGACACGTCGCCCTCGGCCTGGTACCAGCGGGCGCCGAGGCGTTCGAGTTCGCGGGCGACGGCGAGCGCCGCGCTGCTCTCGTCGCCGTCGCCGTCGGTCACGAGTGCGGGCACGTGCGCGCGTTCCGCTGTCTTCGCTGCCGCCGCGACCGCGCTCGCATCGTCGGCCGACGCCACGATCGCGCCCGGAGCGGACGCGAACAGCGTGCGACTCGCCCGGACCGACCGGTCGGAAGCGCTCGCCTGGTCGACGACCGCCACCGCGTCCGATGCCGTCGAGGCGAGCGTGGCGCGGGCGGCGGTCTGTCCTGCTCCCGTGCAGCCCGCGGCTCCGAGCAGCAGTCCGGCGGTCGTCAGGGCGATGGCGAGACGGGTGGTGCGGGAGGGCATCCGGACACCCTACGAGCGACGGCTCCACGAGGCGTGCACGGGGAGGGTCCGGCGTCCGCTATGCTGGTCGGGCTGCTCCGGACGGGGCAGTGGGGTCCGCTCGTCGGGCCTCGCGGGCTGTGGCGCAGCTTGGTAGCGCACTTGACTGGGGGTCAAGGGGTCGCAGGTTCAAATCCTGTCAGCCCGACCGAAAAGCCCCGATGGGACCACGGTTCTGTCGGGGCTTGCTTGTTCGCCGAACTGCCAGCCCCTCCGCAACCCCTCGCAGGCGCGGCGTACTTTCGAAACGTCGCCGAGCTGTCATGCGATCTCGAGTGGCCCTTCGCTCAGGCCGTTGGCTTAACGGAGTGCGGTGCTTCACTCACAAAGCAGGCCAACTTCCGATAATCTGCGCTCACAGGTCTCCAATCTGCTGCTCAAGGGGTGATCCGATGGCCCAAGAGGGCGACAGGCCGCGTCGAGTTTACTTTTACGGTCCAGACGACGGCGCGGTGGGAATCTTCGTGCCACGTGTGGTCGAACTGGCATCCAATTTTGAATCTGGCACAGCCTTCGAGACCGCCACGGACGCTCTCGAGCATCACAACGTCCAGAAGTACCTTGAGCACAGATTGCTGCCCTCAGGTCTCGATGAGGAGGCAATCCAGCAACTATTGCAGAAAGTGCGGCCGCTCCGCGCAGCGATTGCTCGCTTTTTCTCAGCAATTTCTGAAGACAATATTCGGGACGTGTTCGCGAGTTTGGATCATCAGTACCATCGCGATCTGCTGGAAGTGCTTGGGCAGGTGAAGGCCTTTGAGCGCTTCGACGGACCGCGCATGTTGGGGGTGCTCAAAGAAACTGGTGTCCACATTGGAGACATGCTTGAAAGCGCTAAGTTGGTGCAGGCGTATGGCGAAGAGATCAGACTTGAGATCTTAGCATCCTCCCGTAATGCAGAGTTGATAGTGCGAAAGTACCTGGAAAGTGCTCCGCGGAGAGATCTTCATCTTCCTGTAGTTTTCACCCCAGACGACTCGCGGCATGTACTCGAAGATTACATCGATAGCGAGCAGGCAAACCTGAACTATGTTCGACTCATTGCCAATGCGAAAGAAAATGCCCGTGTTGGCATCGACCCTAAATTGAAGCTGCGCGCCAAGCGGCGAGCTCAAAAATTGAATGCTGCACTTTTCACCGACAATGACGGTCTTCGTGCTACCTACGAGGTGGCAATATCGGGCGATCAGGAACATCCCTCGATCGAGGAGCGCAAGCAGGGCGATGACTCGCATTGGTTGTATTCGTACAGTCGGACCTGGCTCGACTCGACGCGGGACAACTCGAGCATATTGAACAACTTCCAGCACCTTTTTGGCTTTGCAGATGATCAGGTTCTGCTCGGTCTGCCAGCCTTTGCAGCAGATCTTAGTGTCTTCGAACGCATGGCGGGACTTGCTGGCCTAGATGAGTACAAGCATGGCGTAGCATTTGACGCACTCGATTCGGTGTCCCTGCTCCAGACACAGATGTACACCCTCTATCTAAAGAAGGAGGGCCTAGATCTCGAAAGGGTGCTCGCATGGTTTTTCGTTGAGTACCTCCCGGAAGAGTTCGGCATCAGGAACTTCTCACTAAGGGCGTCTGGAGAGGGAGCGTCTTATCTGGAGAAAGTCAGACATCTTTTTGCCGAGATTGAAAGCGTCTCTGCGCAATTCGAGCTATACGCGGAGAACGGCGAGGTGGACCATGAGTTACTCAACATGAGGTCCGATCCAGTTGCTTATGGAGGCATTTCGAGCCTCGTCCAGGGCAAGTACGTGTACGCCGGCGACAATGACGGCTTCGCGGCGGTGCTTCGCTTGTTGTTTTTCGATCAGTCGCGGATTATTTATATCGATGAGAACCTGAATGCTAATGACTTCGTTCGCCTGATCCTACAGAACTCCGTCAAATACGCCGACTTTCACGAGTATCAGGTTTCGGCGATTGACTACCTCATTGACAAAGGCATCATCGAGAACTTTGATGGGTTGATACGCTTCGTAAACCTGGAGCAGATTCGGGTTCTCCACGCACTGTTCCACAAGGAGGCGGTGAGCTACTTCCGTCTCACAAAACCCGGTCGGGAAGCCGTGGATGACATGCTTGCCAAGGGTTGGCTAGTGCGACGGTCGACGCTTTTGACGGACGCCGAAGCGGCCTATTTCAACTATGTCCTGAATCGAACATTCAGTAACGGACTGAACCTGCGGAATCAGTATTTGCATGGGTCGCAGCCTTTCTCGGATGAGGATGGCGCGTACTACAAGGATTATTTGATTGCCTTGCGCCTCGCCGTCACTCTCGTGATCAAGATGAATGACGATATCTGTCTACTTCATCTTCTCAAGGATCGAGGCGACTCTTAGTGCTGACTAGCTCCGAAGGGTGCTTGTCGGGATGCGGCGCAAGAGTCGGCCCCTCGTCAAGCGCCTCTCAAGTAAGCGGAGAACCGCGCTCGCTGCGTTGAGTAGTCCTTCTTCCGCAGGTGCGCGTACACCTTGTCAGTGATTGCGACGGAGGCGTGACCCATGTGCCGGGACAGCTCGAACATGTCGAACGCGCCCGATTCCAGGACGAGCGTTGCGAACGTGTGCCGCAGCTCGTGCAACTTGAGCGTCGGTAAGCCGATGCTCCTCGCCGCGGGCTTGAACGTGTACCGGTAGAAGCCTTTTGGATCGAAGGGACGGTCGTAGGTCAAGATCGGGTGCCCCTTCACCTTGCCCGGCCAGAGGCCCGCGTCCGGGTCGCTGCGGTTCGGATGCTGTGTCAGGTACTCCCGTAGCTCAACTACCAGCGAGTCAACGAGGATCGGCACCTCACGCTTGCTGTTCGCTGTCTTCGGCATCCCGACCAAGTATCCGGCGGAGGTGTGCGTCATGTTCAGGTGCACCCGGACCTCCTTGTGGAGCAGGTCGATGTCGCGGACGCGGAGCGCCGCCAGTTCTCCGGCCCGGAGACCGGTGTACGCCGCGAGACGGACCATCAGTCCGTAGGGCGGCTGCGTGTCAAGCGCCGCTGCAAGCCGTTCCACTTCGGCCGGCGAGAGGAAGTGCGCCTCCTGGGTGTCGGCGCGCGGTTTGTCCACGGCCGCGCACGGGTTGTACGTGATGAGTCGGTTCACCGACCGAAGCCGGAAGGGGCACCGCGGTAGTCTCTGAACATGGCGAGTCCCGAGTTCTGGCGCGAGGTTGCGTCCAACCCTCCGCGCGTACATTTCCCTCCGACGCCTTACTCAGAAGTTGAACGCCTGCAGGTGCAGCTAGCAGCGCGGCTGGATCGAGCTCGTTTGCGCGCATTGGAACTCGATTCCGAGGTAGCAGATTGGCGTCACCTACAGCCGCTGCGACTCGAAACCGTCATCGACGAGGACTATCACGGTTGGGGGCTGCGCCTTCATGTTGAACACGAAGCAGACCTAGCAAGTTGGGGATTGACGTTCGGGGAGGCAATTCACCACCTTAGAAGCGCCCTAGACACCACGCTCGTCACGCTTGCCAAGGTGGAGGGACTAGCTCCAAAGCGTCGACTGCAGTACCCGATCGTGACGGATGAGAAGGACTGGGCAGATCAGCGCAAGCGACACCTACGCGAGGTTCCAGGCTGGGTGTGGAAGCCTGTCTACGCCGCCCAGCCATTCCTGTCGGAGGACCCCCTGAGGCATCCCCTCGCCCGTCTCAATGACCTGGACAACGACAACAAGCATCGAACGCCGTCTGTTGGCACCGTCTTGCCTGCCGAACTCGAACACGATTTCACTCCCGTTTTGCGGAGCGGACGCTCGGTCGGCCCATCCAGGCAGATCGAATACGACCTCTCGCTGTCGGACGGATCCATGCTTCTCCACGAGAGCGTTGGGGACGAGGAAGTAGAAGGCGTGATGGGCGACTTGTGGTGGAGCGCAAATATCGGAGTTGCGGATCGCCAAGGAGTCTACGTGTCGAGTGTCGATTTCTACCAGGAGGCAGAGAAAGCTGTGCAGGACGCGTGCGCGATGCTCCTCGCGGTTTGGGAAGGCCGACTGGCAGGTGAAGGCCCGTTCGTCAGTCAACCAGGTGACTCTTTTCGTCGCCGCAGGCCCGATGGAGCGGGCAATGGCTGAGCCGCGGCGCTTGAAGAAGGGTGTCCGACTCGGCGTGGTCCGAGGCGGCACCGGCGACTTCCGGACTATCGCTACCCTGAGCTTCGCATCGGACGGCGGCGTTCATATCACCCCTGCCCAGCTCCCCGGCGTGACGTGGCGATATGGGCTGCACCCTTCCGGTCGCAGGCTTCTGCGCAGCGAGTACTCGGAAACGGAGCACCGCCCGAAGCTGCACTACCACTACTCGGGGTACGTCGCCGCAACTCTCGACGGCCATACAATTGAGCACAGGTCCGCCCGATTTCCTGCACTGTCGTCACTCCGCAAAGGACAAATCTTCTCCGTGAGTGCGGTCCGCCCCTGGGAGCTGCCGAAGGTCGAGAAGCCACGAGCGGGCGATATGTGGACGCTCCAGCCTCGATGGCCCTGGGCAGTCGGCTGGACACTTTCACTCCTAGAGCTTCCCGAGTTCGACGGGACTCGTCTCCACCTAATGCGTAACCGCGGGCTGATAGCAGGCGACCGCACGCGATTCGTTCTCGACCTTCGCGAGTTTGGTAGAAGCGCCCTCTTAATGTGTCATGTGCTCATCGAGGAAGACTTCGGCTTTGACATGGAGGCTTCGGTCACGGTTGGCGCTTACGCAAACGGCCCGGGGCAGACGTTGGCTCAAGACCCGTTCCTGCTCTGGAGCTCTTCGGCGCGCAACCCGATGGTCGCCTGGGAACCACGGGAACACGACATCGACGTAGCTGACCTGGACGCCGCACTCGCGGGACCTGTGTCCAGTATGACGCTCGGGGAGCGTCTGGAGAAGCGATGGGGAATTCGACCGAGACGTCCCGACCCGCCAATCGACCCCTCCTAGAACCCCTCCAACCGCGCTCCACCACGCCCAACCGATCCGAACCGACGTGAGCCACTGCGGCTCTCTTCGAAGCCCGAGAATACGGGCCAGGACAGCTCCGCGAAGGTCGGGTCGGTTCGCGTCGGTTTGTGGCTCTGGGGTGTCACCGCCCGCCTGGGGGTCAAGGGGTCGCAGGTTCAAATCCTGTCAGCCCGACCGCGAAGGAGGCTCACAGCCGTCAGGCTGTGAGCCTCCCGTCGTTCTCGGGCTGAGTACCGCATTGCGGTGGACAGGTCTTGTACATGTACACTCCTGTTCATGCCCGTCTCATCCAAGCGACGCCTCGTCGCCGACGCCCTCCGCGACGCGATCGCCACCGGCCGGTACCGAGCTGGCGAGCGTCTCCCCGGCGAACAGGACCTCGCCGAGCGCTTCGCGGTGAGCCGTGGCACCGTTCGTGCAGCCCTCGCCGACCTCGCCGACCTCGAGTACATCGCCACCAGGGGCGGGGTCGGTTCGGTCGTCACGTTCGACGGCGCGACGCTCGACCCGCGCGGGGGTTGGGCCCGGTCGATCGCCGCGTCCGGCACCGAGGTGACGACCCGCATCCTGCGGCTCGAACGATCGGACGACCCGCGCCTCCAGACCGAGCTCGACGCGGCGGAGAGCACCTTCGTCGCCGTGGACCGTCTCCGCTCCGTGGTCGGCGGACGACCGGTGTCGCTCGAGCGGAGTGTCGTACCGAGCGTCGGCCGGCTGGCCGCCGCCGCCACCGACGGGCTCGTCGACGACTCGCTGACCGCGACCATCGCCGAGGCCGGACTCGTGCCCGCGAGCGCCGAGCAGTGGATCGATGTCGCGCCCCTCGAGGTCGACGACGCCGTTCTGCTCGACCGTCCCGCAGGCACTCCGTTCCTCCGGAGCCGCCGCGTCTCGCGAACCGCCGAGGGTGCGTTCGTCGAGCGCGTCGACAGCCTGCTCGACCCGGACCGGTTCCGAATGCACATGCGGTTCGGTACGGCCCGATGACCACCCTTCCCACCCGACAGGACCACCTCGTGCACCAGCAGTCAGCCCGCGCCCACGCCGCTCTGATCGGCCTCGCGCTCGGCGATGCACTCGGCATGCCGACCCAGTCCATGTCGCTCGCCCAGATCCGAGCCGACCACGGCACGATCACCGGCCTGGTCGATGCCGGCCCGCATCAGCGGATCGCCGCGGGGATGCCCGCCGGCACCGTCACGGACGACACCGAGCAGGCCGTGCTCGTCGCGGAGTTGCTGCTCGAGGGCGACGGACGAATCGATCCCACCCGCTTCGCCGAGGCGCTCATCGCGTGGGAGCGGGCGATGGAGGCGAAGGGGTCGCTCGACCTGCTCGGCCCAAGCACGAAGACGGCCGTGCAGCGGATCCTGGACGGCGTGCCCGCGTCCGAAGCGGGTTCGACCGGTACGACCAACGGTGCCGCGATGCGCATCGCCCCGGTCGGGATCGCGGTGCCGTCAGGAGACCCAGTCCGCCTGGTCGACGCCGTGCAGGACGCCTCGCGGGTCACCCATGACACCGGGCTCGGCATCGCCGGGGCAAGCGCGATCGCCGCCGGCGTGAGCGCGGGCGTCGACGGGGCCACCCGGTCAGAGGCGCTCGACGCCGCGATCGCTGCCGCCGCGATCGGTGCCGAGCGCGGCCACTGGATCGCGGGTGCCGACATCGCTGCCCGGACGACGTGGGCGCGCGGGCACCTGCCGACCGTGCCCGGCGAGGAGCGCATCGAAGCGGTCTCGCGGCTCATCGGCACGAGCGTTGCGAGTCAGGAGTCGGTCGTCGCCGCGCTCGCCCTCCTCGCGCTCGACCTCGCACCGTGGGAGACGCTCTGCACAGCCGCCTCGATCGGCGGGGACACGGACACGATCGCCGCGATGGCGGGCGCCGTCCTCGGCGCCGTGCACGGGCCCGAGGTCTGGCCAGAGGACGCGGTCGCAACCGTCACGACCGTCAACCGCCTCGATCTCGGTCCGCTGGCGGATGGCCTGCTCACGCTTCGTCGCCGCGCCTGATCGCCGGGGGAGACCGTAGTCACCGCGATCCGCCCCCCCACACTCTTCCTTCCATCTCCTTCCATCTCCACGCTTCCGCGCACCCTTCCGACGACGTAAGAGGACCCCATGGCACACGACACGACCACGCTCTCCAGCGGCACACTGACCACGGTCGAACAACGCGGGATCGAACCCGTTCCACACGACGAACGCAACGGGGCGCCGGGCGCCCTCTTCTGGGTCTGGTTCGCGGCGAACATCTCGATCCTCGGACTGCCCCTCGGCGCGACCCTCGTGGCGTTCCAGGGGTTGACGGTCTGGCAAGCACTCGTCGTCGCCGTGATCGGGGCCGCGGGGTCGTTCGCGGTCGTCGGCGTGATCTCGATCGCCGGCCGCCGCGGCGGTGCGCCCGGGCTGACGCTGAGCCGAGCGGTCTTCGGTGTCCGCGGCAACGTCGGGCCCACCGCCGTGTCGCTGCTGTCCCGCCTCGGTTGGGAGACGGTCAACACCACGACCGCGGCGTTCGTGCTCCTGTCCCTGTTCACGATCCTGTTCGGGACCGACGGCGACGCGAAGGCGAACCCGGCGCTCACGATCGTCGCGATCCTGGTGTTCGTCGCCGCTACCGTGCTCATCTCCGGACTCGGACACGCGTTCATCGTCGCCGTGCAGAAGTGGGCGACGTGGGTGTTCGGCGCGCTCAACGTCCTCGTGGCCGTCTTCCTGGTGCTCCGCGTCGACTGGGCCGTGGTGGGCTCGCAGCCGGCCGGCCCCGTCGCAGCGATGGTGATCGGCATCGGGACCATCGCCGCAGGTACCGGCATCGGCTGGGCGACCGCCGGTGCGGACATCGCCCGCTACACCCGCACCTCGGTGAGGGCCGGCGCGCTCATCGGCGCCAGTGCCGCCGGAGCGGGGATCCCGCTCGTGGTCCTGGTCGGCCTCGGTTCCCTGGTGTCCGCTGGCGACCCGACCCTCGCGAAGGCCGGTGACCCCGTCGCCGCGATCCGTGACCTGCTCCCGAGCTGGATGGCGGTCCCGTACCTCATCGCTGCGTTCGGCGGGTTGCTGCTGTCGAACCACCTCTCGGTGTACTCGGCGAGCCTCACGACGCTCACCCTCGGGATCAAGGTGCCCCGTGTCTGGGCGGTCGGGGTCGACGTGGTCGTCACGACGCTCGGCGCCATGTACTTCATGCTCGTCGCTGACGGCTTCTACGCGCCCTTCATCACCTTCATCTCCGTGCTCGCCGTCCCGATCACCGCTTGGCTCGGCGTGTTCATGGCCGACATGCTCCGGCGGCGGTGGTACGACCCGGCGGCACTGCTGGACCTGCGCGCCGGCGGCAGCTACTGGTACCGCGGCGGCGTCGCGTGGGGAGCGCTCGCCGCCTGGGTCGTCGCGATCGTCGTCGGCTTCCTCTTCACCTCGATCCAGGTCGGCAGCGCGCACCCGGTCTACGTCGGAGCGCTGTCGGACAGCTGGATCGGCGCGAACGGCCTCGGTTGGGTCGTCACCTTCGTCGTCGCAGCGGCCGCGTACCTGCTCACCGGCGGTGCACGCGGTCAGGTCGTCGCGCCCGCGGGGGCCCGTTCCTGATGGGGCGGCTCGTCTCCGTCGGCAACGTCATCGTCGACATCGTCCTGCGCGTCGACGCCGTCCCGGAGCCAGGCGGGGATGTCATCGCCTCAGCGTCGTCGATCACCGCGGGCGGTGGCCTCAACACCATGGTCGCAGCCGCCCGTGACGGTCTGCCGGTGGTCTTCGCCGGCCAGTACGGCACGGGGCCGTTCGGCGACATCGTCCGCGCGGCACTCGAAGCGTCGGGCGTCGAGGTCGTCCAGCCCGGGCTCGAGGACATCGACAGCGGCTACTGCGTCGCGCTCGTCGACGCGTCGACCGAGCGCACGTTCGTCACGAGTGTCGGGGCGGAGGGGCGCCTCACCAGGGCGGACCTCGAGCGGGTCGTGCTCCGCTCGGACGACACGGTGTTCGTCTCCGGCTACGGCCTCGCGCACGTCGTGAACGGCCCCGCGATCGCCGACTGGCTGACGACGGTGCCGGACGGGGTCCGCGTGGTCCTCGACCCCTCCCCGTTGGTCGACACGCTGTCCCCGTCGGTGCTCGGTCGCGTCACGGCCCGTGCGGACGTGGTCAGCGCCAACGGCCGGGAGGCGCGGCTCATGGCACCGACGGCCACGGGGCTCTCCCAGGCGGTCGCCGAGATCGCCACGTCCGCCCGCGGTTCCGCCCTCGTCCGCGACGGCGCGGCGGGCTGCTGGGTGGCTCAGCCTGGGCGGGTTCCTGTCCTGGTGCCCGGATTCGCGGTCGACGCGGTCGACTCGAACGGCGCGGGCGACGCCCACGGCGGTGTGCTCGTCGCAGCCCTGTCCCGCGGCGAATCGCTCGAGGACGCGGTGCGTCGTGCGAACGCCGCGGCCGCCCTCGCCGTGACGCAGCACGGACCGGCGACCGCACCGACCGCCGAGGAGACCGACACCTTCCTCGCGGCTCGCGTCTGAGCAGGCGCGCCGAGCAGCTGCGGAGGAGCTGGTCGACGGCTCGGCTCTGAATCCACGGCTGCGGGGTGGAGACCGGGGCGGACTCGCGCACGACCGGCCCGACTCCCGGTCGTGTTCCAGTTGCTCGCCTGCCCGATGATCGACGAAGGCTTGGACACGCACACGCAGTGGGGTGCGCCAGCCCGATGCGGGGGCGACGGACGGGAGGCCCGTGGCGGCGCCGCCACGGGCCTCCCGTCCGTCACGTGGTCGCGTCGGACCGCGACCGGCGTCTCACCGGACCGCAGCCGCCCGCCGACGCGCGCGCCGCGCGACGAGCCGGCTCCGCACCGTGAGCGCCACCACGACGGCCAGCACCGCGTAGAGCACGATCGGGATCGGCCCCGCCACGAGCACCGAGAAGTCCCCGTCCGCGCTCAGCGCAGCGTCGCGCAGGCTCGTCTCGGCGAGCGGACCGAGCACCATGCCGATGACGAGCGGCGCGAGCGGGACGTCGAGCGCCCGCATGAGGAACCCGATGATGCCGATGCCGAGCAGCATGAGCAGGTCGAAGACCGAGCCGCTCGTGGCGTAGATACCGAGGCCGCAGAACACCGCGATACCGGCGTAGAGGTACGCGCGCGGGATGCGGAGCAGCTTCGCCCAGAGCATCGCGAACGGCAGGTTGATGATGAGCAGCACGACCATGGCGATGAAGAACGACGCGAGCAGCGCCCAGACGAGGTCGGGGGACCGGTCGAACAGCAGCGGTCCGGGCTGCAGGCCGTACTGCCGGAAGGCGGCGAGCATGATCGCCGCGGTCGCGGAAACCGGGAGGCCGAGCGAGAGCAGCGCGCCCATCGCCATCCCGGTCGTCGAGTTGCCGGCCGCCTCGGGTGCCGCAAGACCCCGGATCGCGCCGCGGCCGAACTGCGGGTCCTTCCGTCGGGCGTCGAGCCGCTTCTCGAGGCCGAACGCCAGGAACGTCGGGATCTCGGAGCCGCCCGCGGGGACGACGCCGAACGGCAGTCCGATCGCGGTGCCGCGCAGCCACGCAGGTGTCGCTTCGCGGAGCTCCTGCTTCGAGAGCCACGGACGACCGGTCGCCTGCACCATCTTCCCGTCCTGCATGTGCCGGGCGAGGCAGGCGACGTGGATGACCTCGCCGAGCGCGAGGACCGCGACGGTCACGGTGACGAGCGAGATGCCGTCGAACAGCTCCGGGACGCCCATCGTGAAGCGGGGCGCGCCGGAGATGCCGTCGACGCCGATGACAGCGATGCCGAGGCCGAGGCACAGCGACCCGAGCCCCTTCAGCGCGTCGTCGGTCACGACCGAGGACGTCGTGACGAACGCGAAGAGTGCGAGGGCGAAGAACTCCGCCGGGCCGAAGCTCGACGAGAACGTCGCGAGGGCCGGCGCGAGGAACACGACGAGGACCGACGCGACCATGCCGCCGACGAACGCGCCGATCGCCGCGGTCGCCAACGCCTGCGCCGCCCGGCCGTTCAGCGCCATCCTGTGGCCCTCGAACGTCGACGCGATCGCCGAGGCCTGCCCCGGCGTGTTCATCAGGATGCCCATCGTCGAGTCGCCGAAGAGGCCGCCGAAGTAGACGCCGGCGAACATGATGAACGCCGCCGTCGGGTCGAGCGAGAACGTCACGGGCAGCAGCAGCGCCACCGCCATCGACGACCCGAGGCCGGGGAGCACGCCGACGGCGGTGCCGAGGAGGCAGCCGACGACGACCCAGAGCAGGTTGGCGGGAGTCAGCGCACCGGCGAAACCCTCGCCGAGCAGACCGAGCACGTCCACGTCAGAACCTCCATCCGACGATGCCCGAGGGCAGCGACAGGTCGAGCACCATGTCGAAGGCGATGTAGCTGAGCGCGGCCACCGTGAGCCCGACGACGAAGGGGCGGAGCCAGCCGGGGGCGCCGAGGCCCTTGGCGACGCCGAGGAACAGCAGGCCGGCGCCGACGATCCAGCCGAGCACGTGCAACAGCAGCGCGAACGCGGCGAACGACACGACGACCCAGGCGAGCGAGCGCCAGTCGACGCGGACCGACCGCTCCGGCGCCGCGTGCTCGGCGACGACGGTGTCGGCCTGGCCGGCGGTCGTGGGCACGGCCACGACCCGGGCTGGTGCAGCCGCGCTCGCCGCGTCCGGTGCTGCTGCGCTGGCCGGGGGTGGTGCTGCTGCGCTCGCCGCGACCGGTGGCCCGTCCTGGCCGCGTCGGAGCTGCCGGACGGAGCGGACGACGAGCAGGCCGGCGAGCAGCAGGAGCGCCGCGGCGACGATCCCCGGGAACACCGCGGGGCCCGGGAACGCGGTACCGGCGGGCACCTCCATCGTCACGATGCCGACGATGAGGTACACCGCGAAGGCCGTGAAGAGCGCGGGCGTGGTGAGTTCCTTCGCCACCTCGGCGGTACGACCGGGGTCGGCGCGGAGCGTGAGGCGCTGCCCGACGACCGCGGACGACGACGTGGGGTTGCTCGGACGCGTCATCGGCCCAGCTCCTCGTACAGCCCTCGGATGCGCCTGCGTTCCTCGTCGATGAACGCGTCGAGATCGCGGCCCGTGATGATCCGCTCGGTCCAGTGGTACCGGTCCATCGCGTCCCGCCACTCCGGCGTCCGCAGGGTGTCCCGCACGATGCCCGTCAGCTGCGTCCGTTGCGCGGTGTCGAGGCCCCCGGGTGCGGCGATCATGCGCCAGTTGGTCAGCGTCACGTCGTAGCCCTGGTCGACGGCGGTGGGGATGTCGATGCCCTCGACCGGCTGCTGCGCCACGAGCGCGAGCGCGCGCAGGCGGCCCGTCTCGATCTGGTCGATGTTGTCGGGGTAGCCGCCGGAGGCCGCCGCGGCGGTGCCGTTGAGCAGTGCCTGGATGGCCTCGCCACCGCCGTCCGAGGGGATGTAGTTCGTGTCCGCCGGGTCGAGACCCGCCGAGACCGCGAGGTCCGTGACGACGAGCTGGTCGAACGAGCCGCCACCCGTCCACGGCACGGAGCCAGGGCGCTCGCGCCAGGCGGCGACGAGGTCGTCGAGCGTCTCGTAGGGGGAGTCGGCGGGGACGACGATGACGTCGTACTCCTCCACGGTGACCGCGAGGGGCGTGATGTCGTCGTGGGTCACGGCGGAGCCGAACTGGACCTCGGCGGCGAGCAGGCCCGTGCCGCCGACGAGCAGTGTGTCCGTCTGGCCCTCGAGCCGTGCGACGTTGCCGAGCGCGATCGTGCCGCCGGCACCGGGCATGTTCACGACCTGCACCGAGTTCACGATCCCGTTCGCGCGCTGCGCCTGCTGCATCGAGCGCGCGACGCCGTCCCAGCCACCGCCGGCGGCAGCGGGCGCGACGATGGTGACCGACGTGGTGGGGTCGCCGCCGGCCGCGGCGGAGGTGATGGACCCGAACGCCGCGACACCGATGGACACCGCGGCGACGGCCGCGCCGACCGCGCGCGCGACGGTGCGACGCGCTCGGGGTGGACCGGACGTCGCCGGTGCTGACTGCTCTGTCATGGATGGCTCCCTCCTGCGCACGACGTCGTGTCGCAGGTCGAGAAGTACGATGGCAGCCGCCGCCCGGACCGGTGTCCGGCGGTGGAGTTGTGCTCATTGACGCTCACGACGACCAGAGAGGGGGCCACGGTGCGCCGAGCATCCGTCTCCCGACTCGGACGCGTCGCCGTGCTCGCCCTGCCGAGCGTCATCGTGCTGGCAGCCACCGGTGCGACCACCGGGGTCGCCGTCGCCGTGCAGGAGCAGAGCATCCGGGCGTCCGTCGTCGACCAGGCGTCCGGGGTCGCGTCGAGCCTCGCCGCCCTGCCCGAGGTCCGGGCCGCCGTCACGTCGGTCGTCGACGCCGGCGCTCCCGGAGCGCTCGCCGACACCGAGCGTCTCGCGTCGGCCACGGCGTCGCTCCAGCCGATCGCCTCCCTGGTCGAGGGTGCCTCGGGGGTCTCCTACGTCGTGGTCACCGACGACGAGGGCGTGCGCATCACCCACCCCGACCCGTCCGAACGCGGCGAGCTGGTCGGGACGACGATCGCGCCCGTGCTCGCGGGCGAGCGGTTCGTCGGCACCGAGACCGGTCCGTCCGGCGCGACCCTGCGTGCGAAGGTGCCGATCGTCGGCGACGACGGGGAGGTGGTCGGGGTCGTCGCGGTCGGCGTGCTCGAATCGGCGATCGCGGCCGACCGTGCGCGGGCGTTCGGCGCGCTGCTGCCCTGGAGCACGGGCGCCCTGGTCGTGGCGACCCTCGCGAGCGTGCTGCTGTCGCTCGGGATCGCACGCCGGCTGCGGCGCGCCGACGCCGTCGACGCGGAGAGCCGGCAGGTGCGGCGGACGACCGATGCGCTGCGCGAGCAGGCGCACGAGTTCGGGACGCGTCTGCACGTCGTGCGCGGACTCGTGGCGCAGGGCGACGGTCCGGACGCGCTCGCCTACATCGACGCGGTCGCGCCCGGCCTGACGAGCGGGGGTGGCGCGGGGTCCCCGCGGCGCGGCGCCGTGGCGACCGCGACGATCGAGGCGGTGCGCTCCGAGGTCGACGCACACGGAGCCGCGCTCGAGTTGCTGGTCGCCGACGACGTCGTGCTCGACGACGAGGTCCTGCTCGTCGTCGCGAACCTGTGCCGGAACGCCGCCGAGGCGGGTGCGGCTCGGGTGCGCTGCACGATCGGCACCCGGGACGACGTGGTGGCGGTGACCGTCGAGGACGACGGCCCCGGCATCGACCCGGCGGACGCCCACCGGGTGCTCGGGTCCGGATGGTCGTCGAAGGCCGACGAGACCGGCCTCGGTCGCGGCGTCGGCCTCGCGGTCGTGCGACGCACGGCGACCGACCGCGGTGGCTCGGTGGTGGTCGGGCGGTCGGCATCCCTCGGCGGCGCACGGATCGACGTCGAGATGGCGGTGGCCCCGTGACGGCGCCGGTCCGCGTGCTCGTCGTCGACGACGACGCCGGCGCCCGCGCACTGCACGTGCGGTGGGTCGCCGCGACCGAGGGGTTCGAGGTCGTCGGTGCTGCGGCGTCCGGCAGCGCTGCGCTGGCCCACGTCGAGCACGGCGTCGACCTCGTGCTGCTCGACGTGCGCCTGCCCGACATCAGCGGGATCGAGGTCCTGCACCGCATGCGCCTCGCGGGTCTCGCAGCCACCGACGTCCTGGTGGTCAGTTCGTCGCGCGACCAGGTCACCGTCCGACAGGCACTCGCGGCGCACCCGGTCGGCTACCTCATGAAGCCGTTCGACCGCGAAGCGCTCCGGGACCGGCTCCGTGCGTACGCCGCCGAGCGTCGCGGGCGGGACACTCCGCAGCGAGACGTGCCGATGGGACAGGGTGACGTCGACCGGCTGCTCGCCACCGGCTCGGTCCGGGTCGCCGCGCCGGCGCGCCGTGCTGCCGCGCCGACGGGTCGCGCTCTGCCCAAGGGTGTGAGCGCCCCGACGCTCGAGCGGGTCGTCGCAGCACTCGACCCCGCGGTCGCGCGGTCCGCCGACGAGGTCGCAGCCGCGACGGGGACCTCGCGTGCGACGGCGCGGCGGTACCTCGACCACCTCGTCGCGACGGGCGCGATCGACCTCGCGCACCGGTACGGACGGCGGGGGCGCCCGCAGGTGCTCTACCGGCTGGCGCCGGCTCCCTGACGTCCGCGCCGACGGACCGGCCTGGAGGCGCGACACGACCGGCGACGTCCACCGCCGGTCCGGGACGCCCACGGCGACGGCGCTCCGGGGCGTCGCCCCGTCCCCGCGCGCGCGACCTGCCAGGATGCCCCCATGGGAACGACGGCACCGGCAGAGGACACCCCGTCCTTCCGTCGCTTCCGCGTCGAGACCATCAGCGAGAACCGCAGCCCCGAGATCGACCGCGCCTACGGCATCGTCGACGGCGTCGGCGGCGCACTCGAGGCCTACCGCTACGTGGGCGCCGGCGACGCCGACGTGTCGATGCGCGGCGCCGAGGTCGAGGGCACCCGCTCCGGCCGGCTCGACCCCCGCCCGGACCACATCGTCTTCTGGATCGGTGACGGCACCGCCACCATCGAGGACTGCACCGACGGCACGACGCTCACGGCCGAGCCTGGACACCCCCTGGTGCTCTCGGCGTCCGTGCCGTACCGGTTCACCGCGGACACCCGCAAGGTCACCATGCTCCACCTGTCCGACCGGATCCTCCGTCAGGCCCTCGCCGGTCGGGACCAGACGGTGCACGGCCCGCTCGTGTTCGGCCAGCAGCCGGACATCGCGTCCGCGCTCGCACCCCTCCGAGCGATCCTCCGCAACCGCGCCGCCGCGCTGACCGACGAGCAGGTCGACGGCGAACACCGCGACGAACTCAACGCTGAGATCGCCGCATCGGTCGTCGACGCCTTCCCGCTGGTCACCCCGGACCCGGAGGAGCCGTCCTCAGCGGCGCTCCGTGCCGCCCACTGGATGCACGAGCACGCCGCGGACCCGATCGTCCTCCGCGACATCGCGGCCGCGGTCGGGCTGAGCGAACGCGGGCTGCAGAGCGCGTTCCGGCGCCGGTTCGACGAGACCCCCATGGAACGGCTCCGCGCCGAGCGACTCGACGGCGCCCGCACCGACCTCCGGTTCGCCCAGCCGGGTACGCACGTCCGCGACGTCGCTCGACGGTGGCGGTTCGGACACTTCGGCCGCTTCGCCGCGAACTACGCGGAGCGCTTCGGCGAGGCGCCGAGCGAGACGCTGCGACGCGCCCGTGGTGCTCGCGGTGACGGAACGTCGTCGGAACGGCGGCCGTAGGATCGGGCCACGCGTCCGTCGACGGAGATGAGAGACCGGCATGACCGACACCCAGCACAGCACCCGCCGTTCCCAGGCCACCGCCTCGGTGGCGGCGATCCTCGCCGAGTCGGCGCACCGGTTCCCGGACGACGTCGCCGTGGTGGTCGGTGACCGGCGCACCACCTACGCCGAGCTCTGGTCGCAGACGCTCGAGTACGCGGGTGCACTCCGGGCCCGTGGTGTCCGGGAGGGCTCGCGGGTCGCGATGCTCGTCCCGAACGTCGAGGACTTCCCCCGCGTCTACTACGCGACCCTCGCCCTCGGAGCCGTCGTCGTCCCGGTGCACGCGCTCCTGAAGCGTGGCGAGATCGAGTACGTGCTGCGGGACGCCGACGTCTCCCTGCTCGTGTGCGCGGCACCGCTCCTCGGCGAGGGTGCCGCGGGCGCGGCGCTCGCCGGGGTCGACGTGGTCACGGTCATGGCACCGCCAGCCGTCGGGGCCGACGCGCAGGCCGGTCCCGACGCGCAGGCCGGTCCCGACGCGCACGCCGGTCCCGACGCGCAGGCCGGTCCCGATGCGCAGGCCGCGAGCGACACACCCGATCGGCTCGAGGACCTCGCGCAGGCCGCCGAACCGCTCGACACCTACGTCCCCCGCGACCCGTTCGACACCGCCACGATCCTCTACACCAGCGGTACCACGGGCCACCCGAAGGGCGCCGAGGGCTCGCACTTCGCCCTGCTCGAGCAGGCGAACACGAACCTGCTCAGCACCTTCGACCTGCACCGCGGCGACGTCCTGCTCGGCGCGCTGCCGCTGTTCCACACGTTCGGGCAGACCTGCACGATGAACACCGGCTTCCGGGTCGGCGCGACGATCGTCCTGCTCCCGAAGTTCGACGGCGACGGCGCCCTCGCGGCGATGGTCGAGCACAGCACGGGCGTCTTCATGGGCGTGCCGACGATGTACATGGCGCTCCTCGACGCCGCCACCCGGAACGATGCCCGGCCGCCGCTGCGGTACGCGATCTCGGGAGGTGCGTCCCTGCCGCTCGCCGTGCTCGAGCAGTTCCAGCAGGTGTTCGACGCCCCGGTGCACGAGGGCTACGGCCTCACCGAGACCTCGCCGGTCGCGTCGTTCAACCACGTCGGCACCACCCCGCGTCCCGGCACGATCGGCACGCCGGTGTGGGGCGTCGACGTGGAGATCGCCGACCCGGAGACGCAGGACCGCATCGTGATGCTCCCGCACGGGCAGATCGGCGAGCTCGTCATCCGCGGCCACAACCTCATGAACGGCTACCTCGACCGGCCGGAGGACACCGCCGCCGCGATCGTCGACGGCTGGTTCCGCTCGGGCGACCTCGGCACGAAGGACGACGACGGCTACCTGACGATCGTCGACCGCACGAAGGACATGATCATCCGCAACGGGTACAACGTCTACCCGCGCCAGGTCGAGGAGGTCCTCGCCCGGCACCCCGACGTCGCGATGGCCGCCGTGTTCGGCACGCCGCACGAGCAGCACGGACAAGAGGTCGAGGCCGCGGTCGTGCTCCGAGCCGGCGCGACGGTCACGCCGCAGGAGCTGATCGACGTGGTGGCCGCGGAGATCGCCGCCTACAAGTACCCGCGCGTGGTGCACGTGCTCGACGCGCTGCCGCTGGGGCCGAGCGGCAAGGTGCTCAAGCGCGAGCTCGTGCAGCGGTTCAGCACGGCGCCCACGACGACCGCCTGACCCGGAGGTCGCGCCGGCGTGCCCGGCGGCCGCGTCACCGCCTGGAGGCGCGGTGCAGGTGAGCGGATCCGTTCACCTGCACCGTGCCTCCAGACCGCTCGTCCACGCCGATGCGGCGCGCCGCGGCCGTCCGGTACCGTGACGGCACGCACCGCCGCGGACCCGCGGCCCGACGTGACGAGGACGACACGACATGACGACGACCGACCGAACCCTCGACGGACCGCACGGGCCGCTGCGCATCCGGGTCCACACGACCGACGGGCCGGCGCGCGCTGCGCTCGTCTGGTCGCACGGTGGCGGCTTCGTGTTCGGCGACCTCGACATGCCGGAGTCCGCGCAGACCGCCCGCGAGCTCGCCGCCCGCGGTGTCACGACCGTCGAGGTCGAGTACCGCCTCGCGCCGAGCGACGAGCGCCCGGACGGCGTGCACTTCCCGGTGCCGCAGGACGAGGTACGGCACGTCCTCGCCACCGTCCGCGCCGACGCATCCCTCGACACCGGGGGCCGGGACTGGGCGATCGGGGGAGCGAGCGCCGGAGCCTCGATCACGGCCTCGGCGGCGCTCCGCCTCGTCGCCGACGGGCAGGCACCACGGCTGGTGCTGCTGGCGTACCCGACCGTGCACGCCGAGCTGCCCCCGCTGTCCGACGAACTCGCCGCGGCGATGGAGGGCGTCGATCCCGCACGACGGTTCACGCCCGAGTCGGTGCGGCAGATGAACGCGAACCACGCCAGCGGCGCCACCGCGGGGGTGTTCGCCGGCGGGGCTGACCTCACGGGTTTCCCGCCGACCTGCATCGTCGACTCCGAGCGCGACGACCTCCGGGCGAGCGGCGCCGCGTTCGCCGAAGAGCTGCGTGAGGCGGGCGTGCCCGTCACCTCCGTGGTGGAGCCTGGTACGTTCCACGGGCACCTCAACGACGAGGGCACCCCTGAGGCGCTGCGGACCATCGACCGGTTCGCGGCGTTCTTGCTGGCGGACTGACCGCGGGCACAGCCGGCGCGTCCGCGGCCGGGCGCGGGGCGGGGTCAGTCGCCGGTCTGGGCGTCGGGTGCCGCCACCGGCTTCGACTGGCTCGACCCGCGCTGTCGGAGCCACACGGTCGCCACCACCATCACCGTGATGACGAGGAACTCGGACTGCCAGTTCTGCATCGACTCGAACCAGAACTGCGACGTGCCGAGGTACTGCCAGCCGGTCACCACCGAGCCGCCGTGCTCGACCTGCTCCTCGTTGTACGCAGCGGCACCGCCGATGACGTGCCCGACGACGCTGCCGACGAAGAGCACGGCGAAGAGCAGCAGCAGCGAGTTCTCGTACAGCACGAGCGCCACTCCGCCGCGACGCACCGGCCACGGAGCGCGGTGCTCGACCGAGTGTTCCCGGGGATCGGCGTCCTGCGGTGCGTCGTCGTCGAGCGGCTTCGACTCGCTCGACCCCTTCTGGAAGAGGAACGTCGTGAGCACCACGTACGACCCCATCTGGAGGAACTCGCTCTCCCAGTTCTCGAACGTCGCCTCGGCGAAGTCACCGCTCGCCAGGAATCCCCAGAGCGACTCGACCGCCTCGCGGTGCAGGAGCGCGTCGTGCACGGACACCCGCCACCCCGCGAGCACCATACCGACGAAGCAGAGCAGGAACACGGTGGCGTTCGTGAGGAACAGGCCGTTCCGGCTCGCCCACGTCCACCTGCCTGGTCGGTCCCGGAGCACCACGGTCATCGGCTCGGCCTCCCGTCGTCGTCGGTCGGGCCCGAACGTACTGCGGTCGGCCCGACCGGTGGCGCAGGAGGGGACAGCGTGCGCGGGTGGCTCGAGCCGCCCGACGCACGGTGCCTCCTCGATGCCGGGCACAGTGCCTACTTGATGCCGGTCGACGCGATGCCCTGCACGAACTGCCGCTGGAAGGCCAGGAACACGACGAGCAGCGGCAGCACCGTCACCGTCGCGATCGCCATGACCGCGCCCCACGGTGAGCTGAACGCCGGGTTGTTCGTCAGCGTGGAGAGCGCGACCGGCACGGTCAGGTTCTCGTTGCCCTGGAGCACGACGAGCGGCCAGAGGAAGTCGTTCCACCGTGTCATGAAGCCGAGGATCACGAGCACGCCGACGAGCGGTCCGCACGATGGGAGCACGACCCGGAAGAAGGTCTGGAACTCTCCGGCGCCGTCGAGCCGAGCAGCCTCCATCAGGGCGTCGGGGACACCGAGCATGAACTGCCGGGCGATGAAGATCCCCACCACGTCGAACACCGTCGGCAGGATCACCGCCCACGGGGAGTCGACCAGGCCGATCTTCGCGACGACGAGGAAGCTCGGCACCAGGGTGACCTGGATCGGGATCATGATCGTCACGAGGAACGCGGAGTACAGCAGCCCGCGACCCCTGAAGCGGAACTTGGCGAGGGCGTACCCGGCCATCAGTGACACGACGACGCTGAGCGCGGTGCCGACGCTGGTGATGAGCGCGGAGTTGCCGAGCCAGCGCCAGACCGGCTGCGTGCTGAACACCTGCGCGTAGTTCTCGAACGTGGGCCTCGTCGGGAAGATCGAGAACGTGCCGCTCTGCGACTGGCCGCCCGGGGTGAGTGCGGACACGACCATCCAGTACAGCGGGAACACCATGAGGATCGCGAGTGCGGTGAGTCCCGCAACGAGCACCCAGCGGCCTGGGCGCTGCTTCCGCCGCGCGACGGTCGGACGGGAGGCACGGGTCGCGCCCGCAACGGACAGTGCCATCAGATGGCCTCCTCTGCTTTCTTGGTGGCCCGCTGTCGGAGCAGCGTGAACACGAGCAGGATCGCGACGAGCACCAGCCCGAGCGCTGCCGCGTAGCCCATGCGTGCGTCGATGAACGCCGACCGGAACACGTACTGGATGAGGACCGTGGTGGAGAAGCCCGGGCCGCCCCCCGTCATCACGTAGATGACGTCGAAGGCCTGCAGCGAGAACACCACGTTGAGGATGAGCAGGATCGACGTCGTCGGGCGCAGCAGCGGCCACGTGATCGTCCGGAACCGCACCCACCGCGAGGCACCGTCGATGGCCGCGGCCTCCTTCAGCTCGGCGGGGACGGACTGCAGGGCGCCGAGGTAGATCACCATGCAGAACCCGATCCGGGTCCACACGACGACGATCACCAGGGTCGCCATCGCCCAGCCCGGTGCGGTGAGCCACGGCACCCGGCCGAGCCCGAGGGCGTCGAGGAGGTTGTTCACGACGCCGTAGTCGCCGTTGAAGATCCACGACATGATCACGCCCACCACGACGCCGGCGGCGACCATCGGCACGAAGAACAACGCCCGGAACACCGAGCGCCCGGGGAGCGGTCGGTTCAGCGCCACGGCGAGGGCGAGGCCGATGGCCATCGCGGTCGGGACCGTGCCGATGGTGAACACGAGCGTGTTCCGGAGCGCGGTGCCGATGAGCGGGTCGGAGCCCATGTCGACGAAGTTCTTCCCGCCGACCCAGGTGCCGTCACCCAGCGACGTGCTCGAGTCCTGGAAGCTCAGGGCGATCGCGGTGACGATCGGGACGAGCGAGAACCCGAGGAAGAGCAGCGCCGCGGGACCGACGAAGACGTACGGCACGAACCGACCGTGTCGTCGACGGGCGGCGCTGCCGACGGCGAGCCCGCCGGTCGGGGGAGCGACGGACGTCGTCGTCCGCGCGGGGCCGGTCTCAGTTCGCAGTGACACTGCGCATCGCCTCCATCATCTGGGCCGAGGCCTCCTTCGGGCTGAGCTGCCCGAGCAGGCACAGGTCGAGGTAGTCGGCGAAGACCGCGTTCAGCGACGAGAAGTACTGGCCGCTCTCCGCCTTCACCATCGACAGCGGGATGGTCGATCCCTGGTCGATGAACCGCTGCATGGTGTCCGAGTTGGACGCGTAGCCGATGTCCGCCGCGTCGAGGGACTTCCGGGCGGGCAGCCAGTTGCCGTCGTGGCAGAACTGCTGCATCTTCGACCGTGAGGTGATCATCGCCACGAGTTCGGCCGCGAGCTCCGGGTGCTTGCTCGACCTGGTCACGGCCAGGGCGTTGCCGCCGAGGTCGCTCGCCTCGCCGACGTTCCGGATCATCGGCGCCGTGCCCCAGTTGTCCGGCATGTCGGTGTCGAGCTGCACGATCGACTCCGGGTTGTTCAGCATCATCCCGATCTGTCCGGTCAGGAACAGGTTGCGGGCGACGTCGCCACCGCCGCTCTTCGAGATGTTCCCGGTGGTGGCGAGCCCGTCGGCGTACCACTTCCGCCCGAAGGCGAGCGCGTCGATCGCCTCCGCCGTGTCCATCGAGGGGGTGGCGCCGTCCTCGCCGAGGAACGCGCCCCCGTTCTGGTACACGAACGGCAGCCAGCGGTACGCGGTCTCCGGCGCGGACCAGCCGTACCCGAACGCGTACTTGCCGGTGACCTGCTTGACCTCCTTCGCGACGTCGAGGAACTCGTCCCACGTCCAGGCGTCCGCGAGTGCGGTGGGAGGCGTCACCCCGACCTGCTCCATCAGGTCGCGGTTGTAGTAGGTGATGAAGTTGTCGGTGTGCTGGAAGACGCCGTAGATGCCGTCCTCACGGGCACCGATCGCCCAGAACGGGTCGCTGTAGTCCGAGTGGTAGTCCGCCGGGATCGCTCCGGAGATGTCGACCAGGCTGCCGTTCGCGGCGTACCGGCCGATCTGCTGCGGGGTGATCCGGATGACGTCGGGTGCGAGGTCTGCCGCGAGTCGGGTGATGAACCACTGGTGGAACTGGCCGGTCGTCACCTCGACGGCGACGCTCGTCCCGGGGTGCTTCGCGACGAACTCGTCCGCGATCGCCTGGTAGCTCGTGATGTCGGTCGGGATGTTCCAGGTGGACAGCCGGATGTGCTTCGTGCCGCCGGTGGCGGCCGTGCCCTGGCCGGCGCACGCCGCGAGCGCGCCGGCCATCGAGATGCCGGCGAGTGCGAGGAAGCCGCGTCTGGCGAGCTGCCCTCCGGCGGGTTGACGGGGTGGTCGGGTCGGCATGGTCCTCTCCTTCGAGGTCGTGGTGCCGTTCAGGTCGGCCGGGAGGCGCGGTGTGCGCACCCGGAGCGCCGCACGTCCGGTGTGGGGTCGCGTCCAGGACCCGACCCCACGTCGGGCGCGACGGTTCAGACCAGGGCGGGGCGGGCCTCCCGGCCGGTCGTCGCCTGCGGTGCCGCGACCGCGCCCGCCGGGCGCAGCGACTCCGGGAGCAGCGCCGCGTGGGCGTGCAGGAGTTCGTCGGTCATCGCGGCGATGCGGTCGAGCGTCAGGTGCGCCGCCGTCAGCGGGTCGAGCGCCACCGCGTGGTGCACGTGCTCGACGTTGCCGGTCAGCGCCGCGCGGACGGCCAGGGTCTGCACGTTCGTGTTCGTCCGGTTGAGGGCCGCGAGCTGCGGGGGGAGCTCGCCGAACGAGGTCGGGGTGACCCCGTTGCCGTCAGCGAGGCACGCGACCTCGACGCAGGCGTCCGCCGGGAGGTTGCTGATCACACCGGTGCTGTTCGGCACGTTGCCGTAGACCACCGCGGGGACGCCCGTGACGATCGCGTTGACGATGCTCGCGCCGTACTCGACGGACGGCGACAGGTCGGCCTTGAGCTTCTCGAGCTGCTGGTCGACGTCACCCTGCTCGTCGTGCGCGAGGCAGATCTCGTAGTAGTCCCAGCGCTCCGGGATGTACTCGAGCACCGTTTCCGGGTCCTTGCGGAAGTACGGCACGTACTCGCTCGCGTGGTGGCTCGACTCCGTCTCGAAGTACCCGAAGGACCGCATGAGCTGCGTGCGGACCTGCTCGTTGCCGCCCTCGTAGTTGCTCGCCGCGGCCGCGGCCTCGCTGTGGTCGCCGTCGTCGTCGTGCAGGTCCGCCGCCGCGACACCGCGTCGGTGCTTCGCGGTCATGACCTCGCGGAGCCGTGGGTACAGGTCCTCGCCGCTGCGCCGTTTGAAGTCGAGGATCCACGCCTGGTGGTTGATGCCGGCGCAGACGTACTCGACCTCGTCGTAGGGCACGCCGAGGGTACGGGCGAGCATGCGCGTGGTGCCCTGCACGCTGTGGCAGAGACCCACGGTCCGCAGCCCCTTGGCGTTGAGGAACGCCGTGGCCATCGCCATGGGGTTCGCGTAGTTGATGAACTGCGCGTCCGGGCAGAGCTCCAGCGCGTCTCGGGCGATGTCCTCGTAGGCGCGCACCGACCGGAGGAACCGGAACACCCCGCCGGGGCCGACGGTGTCGCCGACCGCCTGGTCGATGCCGTACCTCCGCGGGATCTCGACGTCCCACCTGTAGGACTCGACGCCACCGACCTGGAACGTGATGATCACGACGTCAGCGCCGTCGAGGGCTTCGCGCCGATCGGTGGTCTCCAGGACCTCGACGCCGAGGCCGTGGTGCGCCACGAGCTCACGGGCGGCGTTCGCGGTGCGAGCCACCCGGCCCGCGTCCAGGTCCATGAGGTGCAGCGTCGCGTCCTGCAGGGCGGGGAAGCTGACGAGGTCGCCGATGAGGCGGAAGGGGAAGACGAAGCCGCCGGCGCCGATGATGGTGATCTTGGTCATGGTCCGACGCTAGGAAGTGGGGTGCCTGCCGTGCCTCCGGCTTCGGAGGCCGCGGTTCCAGGATCCTCCGGTGCTGCCGTCCGGCGCTCGGTGCGCTGACGTAGGCTCGGGCCGTGCTCGACGTCGAGACGATGGAAGCGGCCTACTGGAGCCATCGCGGCCCGGCGCCCGTCATGCTGTCCTCCCACCGGCACGACGACCTCGAGATCAACCTCGTGCTCGACGGGCGGCTCGACTACCGCTTCGGCGGCACGGACGTGTCCGTCCACGCCGGAGAGGTCGCGCTCTTCTGGGGATGGACACCGCACCAGCTGATCGGCGAGGGCCCGGGGGCACGAGCCGGTTCTGGAGACTTCTTGTGGGCACACATCCCGCTCGGCGACGTGCTCGCGTGGGGGTTGCCCGACCACGACCTCGGAGCGATGCTCCTCAACCGTCCGGTCCTCGTCCCGGCCGTCGCCGCCGGACGGGACGTCGAGTCGATGTTCGTTTCGTGGCAGCGCGACTTCGCCGACGACGGTGCCGAACTGATCGCGGGTCTCGAGGCCCAGGCGTTCGTCCGGCGGCTGCTCCGGCACCACCGGGACACGATCGACCTCCGGCCGGACGGTGGCCACGGGCCCGCGGGCATGGACCGGGTCATCGACATGGTCCGGTTCGTGGTCGGTCGGTTCCGGGACCCGATCGAGGTCGCCGACGTCGCCGAGGCGGCACACCTGCACCCGCACCACGCCATGACGGTGTTCCGGCAGGACGTCGGTTCGACGATCGTCGAGTACCTCACCCGGTGCCGGGTCGCCGAGGCGCAGCGGCTGCTCGCGACCACGTCGATGACGACGGCCGAGGTCGCGCACGCTGCCGGCTTCGGGTCGCAGTCGAGCTTCTACGCGCACTTCACCCGTGCGCGGGGGTGTGCGCCGGGGGAGTACCGGGCGCGGGTGCGCTGATATCTGCCGTCGTGCGGGTGCGCTGATATCTGCCGTCGTGCGGGTGCTCAACCGTCGGCGAGCGATCCCGGGAAGCACGGCGAGAACGATGAGATGCGGGCGTCTCCGTCCTCGCGGTAGATCGTGACGAGGTACTGGTCGTCGTCCGGTCCTGTGACGGTCAGGCGCGCCGCCCCCTTCGGCGTCGTGTCACGCGCACCGGAGTAGCCGTCGGGCTCGACCGCGTGCACGATCGCGTCGTACGTCTCGTCGACGTCCACCGACCCGGCGAGGGTGACGTGGACCCCGCCCGCGGTCTGGACCTGGTCCTGCGAGCACGAGAGCAGCACCCATCGGCGAGCGTTCTCCTCCGTGACCGAGCCGGCCGGGAAGGCCTCGACGATGCGGTGCTGGAGTGCTCCCGTCCGAGCCTCGGCCTGCGCTCGGGTGACCGGCTCCGTGGCTCGCTCCGAGCCCGGCGTTCCCGAACACGCTGCGAGTCCCCCGAGCGTGAGCACGGCGGTGGGCAGCGTCACGAGCCGGTACCGCGGACGACGACGTCGAGCCGTGTCAGCCATCGGCGAGTGAACCCGGGAAGCACTGCGAGAAGGAGGAGATCTGCACGCGCTTCGTATCGTTGAGGATCGACACGAAGTACTGGTCGTTCGCCGGGCCGGTCAGCACGAGTCGTCTTCCGTGCGACGTCGTGTTGCGTTCGTCGTCGTAGCCCGCGGAACGGAGCTCTCGGCTGATCGTGTCGTACGTTGCGCCCGCGGGGATTGCCCGCGTGAGGATCAGATCAGCGCCGATCGACGACTGGATCCGGTTCTCGGCGCAGTCGAGCAGGGTCCAGCTGCCAGTCCGCGTCTCGCCGACGGACCCCTCGGGAAACGCGCCGATGATCTGACGTTGCACATCGGCAGTCTGTTCTTGGGCCGCAGCGCGTGTCGCCGTCGGCATCGTTCCTCCGGTCGGACTGTTCGCGCAAGCGGTCAGGCCGAAGAGGTTCAGCGCTGCCACCACGAGCACCCCCGTTCTCTTGATGCTCACCGGATCGTCACGCAATCCACCCTCGAACACAGCCCGGCAGCTGTCTTCGCTCCTTTTCGACCGTCACCCGCGATGTCTGACACCCGCGGATCCTCCTCATTGGTCCGCCAGTGAACCGCGGAAGCACTGCGAGAAGGAAGAGATCAGCACGCGCTTCTTGTCGTTCTCGATCGCGACGAAGTACTGGTCGTTCGCCTGGCCCGTCATGACCAGTTGCGACCCTCGTGAGTTCGTGCTCTGTTCTCCCCGATAACCATCGGCCTCCAGTTCATGCGTGATCGCGTCGTAGGTCTCGTCGGCCGGCACGGTCCGTGCAAGTGTCAAGGTCGCGTTGATCGAGGACTGGATCTCGTTCTCGGAGCAATCGAGCAAGGCCCAGCCGCCTGTGCTCGTGTCACTGACGGCACCGTCGGGGAATGCATCGATGATCCTGCTCTGTACAGCGCGCGTTCGCTTCTCGACTTCTGCGCGAGTGACATGTGTGCTCGGTGTCGGTGACTCAGACATGGAAGGACCTCCGGCGCAAGCAGTCAGGGAGAGGATGGCGATCGTGACGAGGCTCAGCATCACTGTGTTTCGAGGGTTCACTGGAAGATGTCCCGTTTCAGATCGAAGAGCACTTGGCGGTTCCCCTCGACTCGGGCGACCCGGTTGTGCTGATCGAGGAGGAAGCCGTAATCGTACGGGTCCACGTCGTCCGGCTTCGGACCGTAGTAGGCATCGTGCTCGAACGCCGGGTTCCATCGCGGGTTGTTGCCGTCCCAGACATGCCTCGTCGCCTGCCCGACCTGCAGGATGTCCACGTACGAGTAGTCCTTGTACTCGGTGAGGGCATTCGGCTTCCAGTCCTGCGGCATGCCGGCGCCGGAGAGCGAGTCCACCTGGTTGTACATGGCCCCGAGCGTCTCCGAGGTGGTGATGTTCGCCGTTCCCCAACTGTGACCCATCGCGGTCGTGATGGCATTGGCCATGTTCGGATCCGTGCTGATCCCGGCGGCGAGCTGTCGAAGCCGCTCTGCCGGACCGAGCGCGAACTGGGGGTCGTTCGCCTCCTTGATGCCTCCGACGCCCGCGGTCTGCTCCCCGGGGAACACTCCGTCCTTCGCCACGAAGACGACACTGTCCTTCGGTGAGGCCTCGTGCAACCAGTTCCCGACCTGCTGGATCCCGTTGTTGTAGAAGCCCTCCATGTTGCTGAAGGTCCCGGGCACGTACGTGATCACGTGTTTGGTGTCCGGACCCGGCGTCCCGATCATCTCGATGATCCGCTTCTGCGACGGGTCGTAGAGGTACAGCTGGTGCTCGGGCGGCTGCTTGACCACGCCTTCGAGGTACGTGATCTCCTGCTGCAACGCGGCGATCTCGTCCCGGTTGGCCTTCGTGCCGTGGCCGAGCGTCTGCCCGAGGATGCCCTCGGTGAGCTGCAGCGCGGTGAGTCGAGCCTTCGCGTCCTCGAGCCGGTCGGCGGCGAGGCTCCGGTTCGCGGCGACCCGCGCCTGCGCCGGCACGCCGTTCAGCGCCCCGATGATCGACGGAACCGCGCCGACCAGCGCCGATTGCTCCGCTGACAGGTCTGTGTCGTCGCCGGTCCCGAGGGACTCCCACCAGGCGCGGACTGCACCTGGGTCGGCGGTCTCGATCCGGGCCGCCACGTCGGGGTGCTTCCGGAGGAACTGCGCGGCGTCGTCCGCGCTCATGCTCTGCAGCAGCGCCAGGAGTGTCAGCGGCGTGGCACTCGCGATGTCCGAGTCGGTCAGTCTTTTCGGCAGGCCGTTGGCAGCCCGGGCATCGAGGGCGTCGGCGCACGCGCGGTCGGCTGCCCGCCGCCGTTCGACGAGCGCGTCCCATTCGAGGTCGATGCTGCGGGCCGCGGTCAGCGCATCGGTGACGTCGTCCGCGCGCCGGTTCGCGGCACTGCTCGCGCTCGTGATCTGCTCGGGCGTGCTGTCGGCCGAGCGGGCGGTGTCCTGCGCCTCGGACCTGGCGCTGCTCGCTGCCGCCTGCGCGTCCGTCAGCGCCTGCGCCGCGGAGGAGCGGCGCGTCTCGAGGTCGCGTTGGTCCTCCTGGATCGCGGTCAGCGCGGAGGCGTAGGTCTCGAGGGCGCTCGCCTGCTCGTCCAGAGCGGTCGCGAGGGTCCCGACGTCGGTCGTGAACGCGCCCACGTTCACCTGGAACGGTTCCTTCGCCCGGCCCCGCCAGTCAGCGGTCTGGCCGTCGTGGGCCAACACGCGCAGCGACCGCGCGGTGTCGCGGAGGTCGTCGGCCTTGTCGCGTCGTGCCGTGGCCACGGCTGTGACCGCCGCGGGATCGCCCTGCCCGGGATCCGTGTTCGACCAGGCCATCAACGACCGTCCAGCTGTGCCGCGAGTTCACCCTCGGTCGTCGAGATCTGGAACGCGACCTGGGCCGGGTACTGCCCGATGGACGTCAACGACTCCGCGAGCACCTCGCCGCGGTCGGTGATGGTCGTGCCCGCTTCGCCGAGCGCGGCCGCGACCGTGGCGGAGCCGAGTGCGTCCTCGCGCGGATCCGCGATCGAGCGATCCATCCGGACCGTCGACGGCAGCGGTGCCATGGCGTGCGTCAGGGCATCGAGCGATGCCGTGTCGACCTGCAGATCCCCCACGCGGACCCCCTCCGTGTTCGCGACCACGATAACGCAACCCGCCGAGCGGACACCAGCGCGTTGTGTACGACATGTCACGACCCACGCAACACGTCCCACCGCCGCAACACGACACCGTTCGTGAACCGCTGCTCCTCGAGCAGCGCGAGCCGCGACGGCGCCCGCTCGCCGGACCGCGGCGGGTCGAGCAGCGGCCGTCCGCCCCCGAGCACCGCGGGGTGTGTGAAGAGCATCAGCTCGTCGATCAGCCCCGCGTCGAAGAGCTGGGACGCGAGGTCCGCCCCACCGACCCCGACGTCGCCCTCGGTCTCCTGCCGGATGCGGGCGAGCTCCTCGATCGCCCGGCCGTCCGAGCCGATCACGCGGGTGTCGTGGTCGGCGGTGGTCCGGGTCCGCGAGACGAGGACCTTCGGCTGCGCGGTCCAGATCTCGCCGTACTCGCGCTCGACTTCGGTCAAGGACTCGTCGGCCCGGGCGTCCGGCCAGTACGGGTCCATCAGGTCCCGCACCACCCGGCCCTCGACCGCGAGCGTCATCGCCGCGGCGCGCTGGTTGAACTCGCGGTGCAACTCCTCGTCGATGCTCACCCACTCCGGGCCGTCCGGGCCGTCGTGCTCACCGGGCGCCCGCTCGATGAAGCCGTCGACGGACACGTTCATCCAGTACACGAACCGTGCGGGCATGGCGACTCCCTCGTCGGACCTGCGATGCCGCGATGCTACGCCGCACCGGCCGCGGAACGGCCCGCCGCGCGAAGTCGAGCGGGCCGCGGCACGGCCCGCTGCGCGAAGCCGCGCGGGCCGTGGCACGGTCCGCTGCGCGAAGCCGCGCGGAGCGTTCCGGGCAGACCGTCGCTCCGGATGGGAGGATGCAACGTCAGACCCACCGAGCACGAGGACCCCATGACGCACGACGACGCAGCGCCGCTCCTCGACGGTCGGTACCGGGTCGAAGGGGTGATCGGTCAGGGCGGCATGTCCGTCGTCTACCGGGCGACCGACGAGGTCTTGCGTCGACCGGTCGCCGTCAAGGTGTTCCACTCCGGATCGGTCGACATCGCCCGGCAGGACGCCGAACTCGGGGTGCTCGCCTCGCTCGAACACCACAACCTCGTCGGCCTCCTCGACGCCGGTGTCCTCACCAACGCCGAAGGTGCGCAGCAGCGCTTCCTCGTGATGTCCCTCGTCGTCGGACAGGACCTCGAGGCGCGCCTCAAGGTCGGCCCCCTCGCCGTCCGGCACATCGCCGAGGTCGGGTTCGACATGGCCGAGGCGCTCCACTACATCCATGCACACGGGGTCGTCCACCGTGACATCAAGCCGTCGAACATCCTGCTCGTCGACTACGGCCACGACGCCGACCGGGCCCGCGCCCGGCTCACCGACTTCGGCATCGCGATCGCCGAGGGCGCCGAACGCCTCACCGCCGACGGTGTCACGACCGGCACCGCCGCCTACCTCAGCCCCGAGCAGGCCCGCGGCGGCGAGGTCGGACCGGCGAGCGATGTCTACTCGCTCGGCCTCGTCCTCCTGCAGTGCTTCACGCGCCGACGCGAGTTCCCCGGCTCCGTCGTCGAGTCGGCGATCGCCCGGCTGTCCCGCGACCCCGTCGTCCCCGAGCCGCTCCCCGAGCACTGGAAGACCGCGCTCCGCGCGATGACCGCGCAGGACCCGGCCGCCCGCCCGCTCGGATCCGAGCTCGTCGCGATGCTCCGCGACGTCGTCATCGCGGACACGTCGGCACCCGACCACGTGGTCGACCCGGACGGTCTGGAGGCCCCCACCGCCCCCGTCACGCAGCTCACGCCCGACGGCACGCACGACCAGTGCACCCAGCCCCCGTCCGACGCCGGGCCGGCGCCGGCAGCCATCCCGTCGTCCGGCGCGCACGCTGCAGCAGCACCGGCGCACCCGACCGACCGGCCGGCCACGCTCGACGAACTCCCCGAAGAGGCCCTGCACCGCACCACCGCGATGGCAGCCCGGCTCTTCGACGCGCCCATCGCGCTCGTCGAGGTGCTCGACGAGGACCGGGAGTGGTCCCAGTCCTGGATCGCCGACGGCGTCGACCCGTCCGCGCGGAAGATCAGCTTCCGCAACGGCTTCGCACCGGTGCCCGAACCCGTCGTCATCCCCGACGGCGCCACCCACCCGGAGATGCGGGAGAGTCCGCTCGTCACCGGGCCGCTCGGCATCCGGTTCTTCGTGAGCGTCCCGCTCGTGAAGCACGACGGCACGACGATCGGGACCCTCGCGGTGCTCGACGCGAAGCCGCGCGAGGCGACCGAGTCGGACCTGGCGAACCTGCGCGACCTCGCGGCGCTCGCCGTCGCACAGCTCGAACTGCGCCAGGAGTCCCTGCGGACGACGAGTGACGCGCTGCCCCTCGACCGCCCCCGCTGACCCCGCTCAGTCGGTGAGGGCCGCCGCGTACGCCCGGACCGACCGGTGGTAGCGGGGGAGCGTCGGTTCGACGGCCTCGATCGCCACCCGCAGCGCCTCGTCCACGCGTCCGGCGCTGTGCAGCGCGAGCGCGAGGAAGACCTTCGGCGCGGCCCCCGTCGCCGGGTGCTCGGGTGCGTCCCGGAGCATCGTGATCGCCTCGTCGACCCGGCCGAGGTTCCGGAGGGTCGAGGCGTGCTGCACCACCATCCGCGCGGCACGGTCGGGGTCGACCTCGGCGAGGCCCGATGACGTCGCTGCGGCGTACTGCTCGTCGGCCTCAGCTTCGTGACCGGTGGAGTCGTACGCGCCACCGAGTTCGAAGGCCGCGAGTGCCGGGTGCGGCGCAGCGGATGCGAGTGACGTCATCCGCGACACGAGCTGTTCGTCGTCGAGATCCGCCGCCCAGATCTCGGCGACGGCGTGTTCCCACTGCGCTTCGGTCATCACACGACCGTACCGCCACGACCGCGCCCGGTCGTGCCCGATCAGCGTCCGTCGCGGACCGACGCGCGGAACGACCGCACCAGCGGCACGTCCGGCCGGACGGTGACGGGGGAGCGCCAGGCGAGCGCCGATCCGATCGCGGGGTACTCGGCGACGCGGACGAACCACGGGTCGTGGTGGTCGAGCGCGGTGACCCGGATCGTCGCCGGTCCGCCGTCGAAGTCCGCGGCCCACTCGACCCACGGTGCGACGGAGCCGTGCACGGCTGCTTCGCCGACGGCCTCGGCGGTCCGGACGGACACCGGGTCGCACGGCGGGAACCGCCAGAAGAAGCCGCCGTACCCGGCGCCGACGCGCCCGTTCGAGCCGGGACCACCGAGCCGGACGGGGAAGGATCCCGGTGCGCGGAACGACGACGACCAGTCGAGCGTCCAGCCGTCCTCCTGCGCAGCCCAGGTCAGGACCCGGTCCTCGTGCAGGACGACGCCGCCGTCGGGCCCCCGCCAGACGAGCTCCTGCGCGAGCCAGCCGGGCCGCTGTTCGGCGTGCACGACCTCGACGCGGCCGTGGTCGTCCCGCCACACGTACCCGTCGCCGTGCACGTACGTCCGGCCGCCCCAGCAGTTCACGCCGTCGAGGTCGGGGATCGCGAACCCGAGGCCGCAGTGCCAGTCGTGGTCGCCGGGGTGGTGCGCCGACACCGTCACACCGGCGCGGGTGCGGACAGGGTGGAGGTAGGGCCTCGGCGACGACGTCGGGATGGTCCCCGAGCCGTCGACGACCGTCGCGACCGGGGCACCGTCGACCCGGAGCGTCGCGAGCACCTCGTCGTGCGCCGTGTGCGCCCACGGAGCCCCGACCTCGGAGAACAGCGCGAGCCGGTCGGCCGCCCGGTCGACGATCGCCTCGACGTCGGCGACGAGCGGTCGGCGAGCCGGCCCCTCGCCCTCCCACGCGACCCAGGGGTGGTCGATCTGCACCGGTTTGGCGGCGCGGACGGCCTCGAGCACCTCGACGAACGCCCCCGTGGAGGCGAGCGGCACGAGGAGCGGCGCTCCGCTCGCCCGGTGGCCGAGCAGGTTCTCGAGGAGCTCGGTCCGCTCGTGGGTCGTGGTCGTGCCGTCCACCGTGACCTCGTCGGTCGTGTAACCGAGGACGGCTCGCCCCGTCGCACCTGTGACACGGACCGTGGGCAACACCTCGGCCGGCGCGCAGAGGGTGAGGGCAGCGGTGGCCTCGCGCCCTGCGGTCGTCGTGACCCGGACGGTCGACGTGTCGTCGCCCTCGATGGCGTTCGCGCGGTACAGCTCGACCTCGACCCGGGCGACCTCGTCGGCGCGACGACACCCGACGAGTGCCAGTGCGGTCGCGACGGCGTGCGCGAGCGGGTTCGTCACGACCCCGTCGAGGACGTCGACACCGGCCACGCGTCGTCTGCCGGCCCAACCCGACCGCGACCAGTAGGCCTGGTCACGCGTCCACGTCCCGACCGCGGCGGCCGACCGCACCGGCCCGACGACCGATCCGTCACGGAGCGCCGGGAGCGCGGCCGAGCCGAGGCTCTGGAACCCGACCTGCACGACCCGGCCGGTGCGGCGTTCGGCGTCGAGCAGTTCCGCGAGGGCGGCGCGGGTCGTGACGGGCGGCTTCTCGAGCAGGACGTCGGCGCCGGCCTCGAGTGCGGCCAGTGCGAGCGGGAGGTGCGCGCCGATCGGCGCGGCGACCACGACGACGTCGACGGCGCCGTGTGCGCGGGCAGCGGTGACGTCCGTGACGACGGGCACGCCGCCGTCGGTGTCCGTCCCGAGGGTCGGGTCGACGACCGCGGTCAGGACGCACCGGCCTGCTGCGACCATCCGGTCGATGGTCGCGCGGTGGTGCAGTCCGTACCCGCGTGCGCCGACGAGGACGATGCCGGGAGGCCCGTCACCGGTCCGTCCCGCCGGCTGCGGTCCGCCGTCCGTCACGTTCACCGGACCGCGGCGGTGGTGACGTCGGTCGTCGCGACGCCGGAGACGGCGGCCCCGGCACCGGCCGGGACCGGCGTGCCGATGACGATGCGCGCACGTCCGGGCGCGCGGCCCGTGACGTGGACGTGCTGCCCCTCCGGGCGGTCGGTACCGCCGAGGAAGGCGTAGTCCTGACCGGGTGCGTAGAACGCCGGCTGTGCGTACCCGGTGCCGGAGCCCGGTCCGAAGGTGATCGTCGACTCCCCGGCAGCGTGGGTGCCTGTGCCCGCGACGAGCACGGTCTCCCCGGTGGCGGCGTCGGTGCTCACACCGGTCACCGTACCCCCGTCGCGGAAGGTGAGCTGGAGTGACCACGGTACGTCTGCGCCGTCGGTCTCGAGGTCGAGGACCACCCGCTCGGGCTCGACGGCGATCGTGACCACGGTGCGGAGCGACACCGTGTCGGCGGCGCGGGACCCGAAGGCCATGGAGCCGGAGAACCGGCCCTCGTCGGCGAGGGCGTAGTCCCCGTCCGGCCGGCGGTCCGCGGAGGCGAGTGGCTGGTGGTACCCGGCGGACACGGTCTCGCTGAGCCGCCACCGGCCGCCACCGAGCGCCTCCAGCGTGGTGGGTCGGAACGGTCCGAGCCCGAAGAACTCCCGCGAGAGCCGGACGTCGGAGAGCACGGCGTCGCCCGAGAGCACGCGGAGGAAGGTGGGGCTGTTCGCGAGGCCGGACCGCACGTGTCCCTGCGCCGGGACGTCGGAACCGGCGAAGAGCACCACGTCCCGGTGCGCCTCGCGGACGTGGACGAGCCGGGCGTCCCGGAACACGGTGGTGCCGAGGAGGAGCGGCGTGGGCGACGGGAGCGGCTCGGCGAGCAGCGGGTCGGTCATCGCCCGCGCCGCCGTGACCGCGGGCTGCCACATCGGCGCGACGGCCGCGCGGGCAGCGACCGCGGCGAGGTCGCCGCGCTGGTCGAGCACCGCGACGTGCCAGAGCAGCGGCGCGAACGGGCCGATCCCGAACGGCTCGGACTGGTCCTGTCGCCGGGACTGCACGGTCTCGACGGTGTCGTCGCGGAGCAGCAGCGCGAGGGTGGCGTCGAGCGCCCGGCGGACCGGGTCGAGGAGCGCCGGTCGGTCGAGGACCTCGGCGAGCACGAGGAACGAGGGGCAGGAGACCGCGGCGGCGTAGTTCGGGCTCCGCTCCGACCACAAGCCGTCGGCGTCGATGTCCGGCCCCTCGGCCAGCCACTCGTGGATGCGCTCGACGAGGGCGTCCGACGGGTGCAGGCGGTGGATGCGCGCGAGGGCCGCGCTGATCTCCCACCGGTGGTTCGGCGTGTGCACACCCCCGGCCAGGAGCGCCGGCGTCGCCCGTTCGACGATCCGGTCGAGGTCGACGGCGATGGCTTCGGCGGCAGCGTCGGCGTCGCGCAGCGGCGCGAGCAACTCGAGGGCGTCGCACACATCGTTCACGGTGAACGCGGAGTCCGGCGGCGAGAGCACGTTGTCGCCACCGACGAACGTCCCGCCGGGCGACTGCAGCGTTGCGAGGTGCCGGACGTACCCGTGCGCGGTGGCGAGGTCGTCGTCGGGGAGACGATCCGTGCCTCCCGGCCGCTCGTGCCGGACCCGGGCACCCACGAAGGCGAGGGCACGCGCCATCAGCTCGCGGTGCGACAGCGCCGCCGGGTCACTCGGCGTCGCGCGCCACCCGGCGAGCTCGGCCTCGGCGGCGGGGCGGACCGCGTCGAGGAACCCCATCAGTCCTTGAGCCCTGCGTTGAGGTCCGCGCCGTTCACGTACTTCTGGAACACCAGGTAGATGAGCAGCAGCGGCAGGATCGAGATCACCGAGGCACCGAGGAGCACGGTCCAGTTGACGTTCTCGGCGCCGACGATGCTCTGCAGGGCGATCTGGATCGTGAACTGGTGCGGGTCGTTGAGGACCAGCAGGGGCCAGATGTAGTCGTTCCACCGCCACTGGAACGAGAAGATCGCGAGGGTCAGCATGATCGGCCGGGAGATCGGCAGCATGATCCGGAAGAAGATCCCGAACTCGCTCGCACCGTCGATCCGTGCGGCCTCGACGAGGTCGTCCGGGACAGTGAGGAAGAACTGCCGGAACATGAAGATGCCTGTCGCGGTGATGACCGACGGCACGATGATGCCCGCGAGGGAGTCGTACATGCCGAGGTCACGGATGACGATGAACGTCGGCGCGAGGATGACCTCGGTGGGGAGCATGGTCGTCGCGAGGATGCACACGAAGAACACCTTGAGCCACCGGTTGTCGTACTTCGCCAGGGCGTAGCCGGTGGCGGCGCTCGCGAGGACCGTGAGCACGGTGGTGACGAGCGCGACGACGATGGTGTTGCCGAAGTAGCGGGCGAAGTCGAAGCTCTGCCACGCCTCGACGAAGCCGGACACGGACCACTGCTCCGGGAAGAGCGTCAGCGGGTACGAGAACAGCTCGCCGCCGGGCTTGAACGCGCTGAGGACGAACCAGAGCACCGGGAAGCCGAAGCCGATGATGAAGACCCAGAGCAGCGCGCTGACCGCGATGGCCTTGGGCTTCGGCACGCGGTCGAGTCCGCCGCGGGTCGAGCGGCGCTTCGCGGCACTCCGGGCAGCCCGTCGGGCGGCTCGCGCGTCCGCGGTCGTCACAGAACGGGTCGCGTCGCCGCCGTCGGGGCGGGTCGCATCCGGGTTCGCGGCACCGGGTGCACCGGCGCCGGGCAGGGTCGTGGTCATCGGCGCTTCTCCGTCCGACGGTTCAGGGCCAGCTGGATCAGCGCGATGGCCATGAGGATGAGCATGAGGACCATCGACGCCGCCGAGGCGTAGCCGATGTGGGCGTTCTGGAACCCGTTCGTGTAGATGTACTGCACGAGCAGGTTGTTGTCCGTTCCCGGGCCGCCGCCGTTGAGGGCCTGGATCGTCGCGAACTCCTTGAACGCACCGAGGGACGACAGCAGCACGACGATGAACGACGTCGGCGCGATGCTCGGGAGCGTGATGTACCGGAACTGGTGCCACGCGCCGGCGCCGTCGAGGGCGGCTGCCTCGTAGTAGGACTGCGGGACGTTCCGGATCGCGGCGACGAACAGCAGCATGTTGAACGCCGACCCCGCCCACGCACTCGCGAAGACCACTACGAGCAGCGAGAGGTCCGCGTTCGACTGCCACGGCACGGCCTTGCCGCCGAGTGACTCGATGACGAAGTTGGCGAGACCGAAGTTCTCGCCGAACATCCACCGCCAGATGACGCCGGTGACGATCGGGGAGATCAGCCACGGGACGAAGAACACGATGCGGGCGACGCTCCGGCCCTTGGCGGCGGGGCTCGTGAGCATGAGTGCCATCGACAACGACAGCACGAACCCGAGGGGGACCGCGACCACGGCGTAGAGCAGGGTGCGGACGAGCGCGGCGTAGAAGGTGTCGTCCTGGAACAGCTCGACGTAGTTCTGCAGGCCGATGAAGTCCGGGGAGACGACGCCGTTGTAGTCGGTGAACGAGTAGCCGAGGCCGATGACGGCCGGCCAGACGAAGAACACCGCGAACAGGACGACGTTGACGCTGACGAAGGCGATCGGTGCCAGCAGGGGCTTCCGGACGCCGGAGCGTCGGCTGCGGGTGCGGGGGCCGGGGGGTCGGACGGTGTCGCTGGACGGCACCGCGCGGGGGACGGCGGTCTGGGTGCTCACGGTTGTCCTCTTCGTTCGTCGCGGTCTGGGGTGGGATCCGGACGGGCCGGGCTGCCCGGCGGGGTTGCCGGATCCGGAAGAGCCGGGCGCTCACGCGCCCGGCCCGCTCCGTCAGCCGACGTGGTCCTCGTAGTACTTCGTGATCGTCTCGAGCGTCTGCTTCGCCGACTGCTGGCCGTTGATGAGCTTCCCCACCTCGGCCGTCGTCGGGTCGGTGCCGAGCTCCTTGCCCTCGACACCCCATCGGGCGCTCTCCTTCGCGTAGGAACTCGAGATCGGCGCTGCCGCCTCGATCTCCTTCTGGTAGAGCGCGAACGAGTCCTTCGCCGCCTGCGACTCGAACGGGTACGTGATGTCCAGCCCGGACTCGACCGGCAGGAAGCCATTCGTGGTCACGAGCTTCGCGTAGTTCTTCGGCTCGTACATGTAGGCGATGAACTTCTTCGCCGCGGCGCCCCGGGTGTCGGAGTTCTCGAACCCGACGATGTTGCCGCCGTAGTTGATCTCGGTCGCGTGCGTCGGGTCGGCCGGGGTCGCTGCGCTCGCCCAGTCGAAGTCGGTGATGTTCGACGCGAAGTCGGACGACTGCCAGACGCCGGAGAAGTACGCGACGACCTGCCCGCTCTTGAACAGCGCGTTCGGGTCCTGCTGGCTCGTCCACACCGACTTCGGCATCGTCTCGTCGTCGTTCATGTCCGCGAAGTCCTGCAGCGCACGCACGATCTTCGCGTTCGTCGGGAAGGACCCGTCTTGCTCCTGCTGCATGAAGTCGGTGCCCTTGGTGAACATGTAGGCCCGGAGCCGCGACGGCGAGGAGTCGAACACGAGGTCGTACTTCGCGCCCGCCTTCGCCTTCACCGTCTCGGCCTTCTGCAGGAACTCGTCCCACGTCCACGCCTTCGACGGGTCGGTCGGGTAGGACACCCCGGCCTTGTCGAACAACGACTTGTTGACGAACAGGCCGGCCGCGGTGACGTCGGACGGGATCGAGGTGATCTTGCCGTCCTTCTCCTTCGCGATGATGTCCTGGTCGATCTTGTTCGCACCGTCGTCGACGATGGACGACAGGTCCACCGTCTTGCCGGTCCAGATCGGGTCGATGCCCGCGGCGCGGACGACGTCCGGGAGCGAGTTCGCCTGCGCGGACTCGCGGAGCTTCGTCTGCAGGCCGTCGTACGGCAGGTTCACGATCTTGACCGTGACTCCGGTCTGCTCCTCGTAGGAGTCCGCGAGGTCCTGGTACCCCTTCTCCTGCGCGGCGGAGGTGGACAGCCAGAAGGTGAGCTGGTCGACCTTCCCGCCGTTCGAGCCGGAGCCACCGGACGCGCAGCCGCTCAGGAGGGCGAGCGCGGCGACGCCGCCGGCGAGGGCGAGCATGCTCTTGGAGGACTTCATCGTCACTGCTTTCGTTCGGGACCACGGCGTGTGCCGCAGGCGAGCGTTCAGGGGTCTCGGCCGAGTGCCACAGGTCTACACGAGCGGGCGCAGCTTGGCAAGCGCTTTCCAAAATCATGTGATGACAACGCGACCTGCTCGGCCGAGCGGCGCAGGCGGCAGTGGAAATCGCTATCCTCGCGCTCAGACCGCGGTCGCGGTCCGGACTGGAGGCACGACATGCCGGAACGGGGCACGGTCACCCTGGCGGACGTGGCCGAGCGCGCAGGTGTGTCGCTCGCCACCGCCTCGCGGGCGCTCAACGGCAGCGCGCGGAAGGTCCGACAGGAATCGCTCGACCGGGTGCACGCCGCCGCGCGGGAGCTCCGGTACACCGCCAACGTGCAGGCCCAGGCCGTCGCCCGCGGAACCACCACGACCCTCGCCCTCGTCGTCGGCGACATCGCGGACCCGTACTTCGCCGCGATCGCCGCCGGAGCGATCCGGGCCGCCGACGAGGCCGGGCTCGTCGTGACGATCACCTCCACCGGCGGGGACGCCTCGCGTGAGCAGGACGTCCTCGCGGTCGTCGCCGGCCTCCGCCCGCGGGCCGTGGTGCTCGCGGTGAGCCGTCGGCTCGGCGCCACGTCCGACACCGGAGCGGCGGTGCAGGCCCTGGTCGCCGGCGGTGCCGGGGTCGCCGCCCTCGTCTCGGACCTCGACGGCGGGTCCGTCCCCGGGGTCGAGGGCCTGGTGATCCGCAACCTCAGCGGTGCTGCGGCGCTCGCCGGTGCCCTCGTCGAGCAGGGGCACGACTCCTTCGCCGTCCTCGCCGGGGACCCGACCCTCGCGACGGCGCACGCCCGCTACGAGGGGTTCGTGGCCGGGCTCGCCGCTCACGGCCTCAGCGTGCCGGACCAGTGGGTCGTGCCGTCCGCGTTCACGCGCGATGGCGGACACCAGGCGATGGAGGCCCTGCTCGCCGCCGCCGCCGGGGGAGCGGCTCCGCTGCCGCGCTGCGTGTTCGCGGTCACGGACCTCATGGCGGTCGGGGCGGTCGCCGCGATCCGGGAGCGTGGACTCGTCCCCGGCGTCGACGTCGGCGTGGCGGGGTTCGACGACGTCCGGATGCTCGCCGACGTCGTGCCGGCGCTCAGCACCGTCCGGCTCCCGCTCGAGGAGATCGGAGCGCGGGCCGTCCGGCGTGCGCTCGGGACGGACGCGGGCGGCGCCGTCGACGGTGAGGTCGTGCTGCGCGCGAGCACGGCCCGGTAGTCCGGCGCGGGGCGGTCGCTTCTCGGTACGGGGCGGCGCCGATCGCTGTCGAGGGATGGACGTGCTGCACCGGTGCGCGGACGTCGAGGTCCCACGACACTTCGCGTGTTCGGCGCGGAGGTTCCACGGAGCGCGGCTGACGGCACCGAGATCCCAGAATTCTGGAACCTCGGGGTGAACGTCCGTGCCTGGTGACGCATCGCGATCCGTGTTCGAGGGGCTGCGGAGCGGACATCCCGTGGTGTACCTTGCCTGGCAAGCGCTTTCCGTACGGATGGAGGCGGCCACGGCGAGCAAGGGAGCACGCGATGACCACACGCACGATCGGCATCATCATGCACGGCGTCACGGGACGCATGGGGTACCGCCAGCACCTCGTCCGCTCGGTGCTCGCAATCCGCGACGAGGGCGGCGTGCTGATGCCCGACGGCACTCGCGTGCAGCTCGAACCGCTCCTCGTCGGACGCAACGCCGCCAAGCTCGAGGAGATCGCGACCCGGCACGGCCTCGAGCACTGGACGACCGACCTCGACGCGGCGCTCGCCGACCCCCGCTGGGACGTGTTCGCCGACTTCGCCGTCACGAGCGCCCGTGCCGGCGCCATCCGCAAGGCGATCGCCGCCGGGAAGGCTGTCTACACCGAGAAGCCCACCGCCGAGACCTCCGCCGAGGCCCTCGAACTCGCGCAGGCCGCCCACGACGCCGGGGTCCCGAACGGCGTCGTGCACGACAAGCTCTACCTGCCCGGGCTCCGGAAGCTCCGCGGGCTGATCGACTCCGGGTTCTTCGGCCGCGTCCTCAGCGTCCGGGGCGAGTTCGGCTACTGGGTGTTCGAGGGGGACTGGCAGGCCGCGCAGCGCCCGAGCTGGAACTACCGCAAGGAGGACGGCGGCGGCATCGTCGTCGACATGTTCCCGCACTGGAACTACGTCCTCGAGCAGCTCTTCGGTCGCGTCGAGTCCGTCTACGCCCGGGCGGTGACCCACATCGAACAGCGGTCCGATGAGCAGGGCCGTCCCTACGCCGCGACTGCGGACGACGCCGCGTACGGCGTGTTCGACCTCGCCGGGGGCGTCACCGCGCAGATCAACTCGAGCTGGGCCGTCCGCGTCGACCGGGACGAACTCGTGGAGTTCCAGGTCGACGGCACCCTCGGCAGCGCTGTGGTCGGGCTCTTCGGCTGCCGCATCCAGCCGCGCACCGCCACCCCGAAGCCGGTCTGGAACCCGGACCTCCGTGACGAGCGCGATTACCGCGGGCAGTGGCTCGAGGTCCCCGACGAGGACTTCGGCAACGGCTTCCGCGCGCAGTGGGAGGACTTCGTCCGCGACCTCGTCTCCGGACGGCCGCATCGCTACGACCTGCTGTCCGGCGCCCGGGGGGTGGCGCTCGCGGAGGCTGGTCTGCGCTCCAGCGACGAGGGTCGACGCATCGACCTGCCGGAGCTGGGCCTGCGCACCCCGGCCGAGCCGCGCCTCCAGGCCGAGACCGTCAGCGCATGAGCGCCCGTCCCGACCGGCTGACGCTCCTCGCCGCCGACGGCACCGTCACCACGGAGTCGCTCCGCGAGCCGCTCCCGGCGACGCAGCCAGCCGCGAAGCCGACGGCGCCGCTGACCCAGCGGGTCGTTTACGCCGCCGCGCACGTCGTCCCGCGCACCGCCGCGGACAACACCCCGGGAGCACCGGCCGACCTCGACTGGGACGCCACCCTCGCCTTCCGCCACCACCTCTGGTCGTGGGGACTGGGCGTGGCCGACGCTATGGACACCGCCCAGCGGAACATGGGCCTCGACCCCTCGGCGACACGCGAGCTCACCGCCCGCAGCGCCCGTGAGGCGCAGTCCGTCGGTGGCCGGCTCGTCGTCGGGGTGAACACCGATGACCTCCCCGACGAACCGGTCTCGGAGCGGCAGGTCGTCGACGCCTACGTCGGGCAGCTGCACCACGCCGAGGACGTCGGCGCCGGGGTCGTCCTCATGGCGAGCCGGCACCTCGCCCGGCTCGCGCGTACCGAGACCGACCCCGCCGCAACCTACCGCCGTGTGTACGCGGCGGTCCTCGCGCGGGCGTCCGCGCCGATCGTGCTGCACTGGCTCGGCGAAGCGTTCGACCCGGCGCTCGCCGGCTATTTCGGCGCGGAAGCCGGCGCTGGAGCCAGCGCGAACCGTCGCGCTGCCGACACCGTCCTCGACATCATGGGCGATGCTGGCGACCGCGTCAGCGGTATCAAGATGAGCCTCCTCGACGCCCGTGCCGAGACCGACCTCCGTGCGCGCCTCCCCGAGGGCGTCCGGATGTTCACCGGCGACGACCACCACTACGTGGACCTCATCGCCGGCGACGGCACCCTCCACTCGGACGCCCTGCTCGGAGCCTTCGCAGCCCTCGGGCCCGTCGCTTCCGCCGCCGTGCAGGCCCTCCCCGACGAGGCCGCGTTCCGCGCCCTGCTCGGCCCGACCGAGGCGCTCTCGCGACACGTCTTCAGCGCACCCGTGTGGCACTACAAGACCGGCATCGCGTTCCTCGCCTGGCTGAACGGGCACCAGTCCGCCTTCACGATGGTCGGCGGTCTGCACGCGGGCCGCTCCCTGCCGCACCTGTCCGAGACGGTCCGGCTCGCGAACACGTGCGGCGCCCTCGAGGACCCGGCGCTCGCCGCGCAGCGATGGCACGACCTGCTCGCGTTGGTAGGGGTGTCGGCTCCGTCGACGGCCGGGAGGCACAGGTCGACCCTCGACGCAGCCCACCTCACTGGGGCGGTCGCGTGACGACCGGGGGCCGGCTCGCGATGACCGCCGACACCGAGGACGTCGCGACGACGGCGACGCCTCACCCGCGGCTCTCGATCAACCAGGCGACCGTCAAGTACGCGACCCTCCCCGAGGCTCTCGACGTCGTGTCGGCGGCCGGCGTCGGCGCGATCGGCACCTGGCGGGAGCCGATCGCCGCGGTTGGGCTCGACGACGCCGTCCGCCTGGTGGGTGACTCCGGCCTCCGGGTGTCCTCGCACTGCCGCGGCGGGTTCTTCACGCTCCCGGACGGGGCCCGACGCACCGCCGCGCTCGACGACAACCGCCGGGCGATCGACGAGACCGCCGCCCTCGCCGCCGCGGGAGCGCCCGGGTCCGCAGCCGTCCTCGTGCTCGTCGCCGGTGGTCTGCCGAACGGCTCGAAGGACCTCGTCGGCGCCCGGTCCCGCGTGTCCGACGCCCTCGCCGACCTCGTGCCGCACGCCCTCGACGCGGGTGTCCAGCTGGCCGTCGAGCCGCTGCACCCGATGTACTGCGCCGACCGGGCAGTGGTGTCGACGCTCGCGCAGGCACTCGACCTCGCCGCGCCGTTCCCGTCCGCCGCGGTCGGGGTCGTCGTCGACACGTTTCACGTCTGGTGGGACCCCGCGCTCGAGGCGTCGGTCGCTCGAGCCGGCGCCGCGGGGCGGATCGCGGCGTTCCAGGTGTGTGACTGGACGACCCCCATGGCCGCCGACCCGCTCCTGTCCCGCGGGGTGATGGGTGAGGGGCACGTCGACTTCGGACCGGTCACGGCAGCGGTGACGGCGGCCGGGTGGGCCGGGGACGTCGAGGTCGAGATCTTCAACCAGGACGTGTGGGACGCGCCGGCGCCGGAGGTCGTGGACCGGGTCGTGCGGGCGTTCGCCACCGAGGTGCCGCTGCCGCGCTGACGCGGCTCGCGCTCAACGGCGCCGGACGAGCACGACGCTGTCCGCCGTGTGGTGCTCGTGACCGTCGGACGCCGTCGTGGTACGCGGACGCTCGGCAGCCTCGAGGACCTCCCACCCGTCGTCCAGTCCGAGCCCTGCCAGGTCCTCCGACGGCGACGGGAACCGGTAGCCGCGGAGCTCTTCGGGGAGGTCGTCGTGCGGGGGAGCGGCGTGCGCGGTGACGAGCAGGTGTCCACCGGGGGCCACGAGCCCGGCCGCCCGGCGGAGGATCGCCGCACGCGGGATCTCGACCGGCCACGACTGCAGGAACGACGCCGTCACGAGGTCGAACCGCGCGCCGGTGTCCCACGTGGCCAGGTCCGCCGCGACGAAGGCGGTGCTCTCATCGACCCCGGCTGCGACGGCCGCCGCCGATGCCCGGGTCTCCGCGGTCACCGACAGGTCGACCCCGACCACCGACCATCCGCGCTCGGCGAGCCACACGACGTCGCCGCCCTCACCGCAACCGAGGTCGAGCGCTCGACCGGCCGGGAGCTCCGTCGCGACCGAGGCGAGCACGGCGTTCACCCGGCCTGACCAGACGCCGTCGCGTTCGGCGTACCGCGCCTCCCACCAGGAGCGGGCATCGGGTTCGGTCGTGGGGTCGTCGTCGTGGGAGTGCACGAGAGCACCCCAACGGACAGCTCGCCGTGCTCGAGCCGACCCTCGTCGAGACCATCGCCTGCATGATCGGCGACTTCCTCAACGACGCGCTCGAGGAGACCGTCACGGGCGTCGGCGTACCCCGCGAGGCCGCGCGGGCGATGCTCTACGGCCACACCTGGATCGCCCTCACGAACGGCCTGCGTGGCTCGAACCCGTTCTCGGACGCGTGCCACATCGCGATGGGTTACGGCCGCGAGAAGCTCATCAAGGAGGACTGGAAGCAGGTCTTCGACGACAGCGAGCTCGACTCGGTGATCGCCGAGATGCTGAAGATCGACGCCGTCAAGCGCTGACCGGCGTCCGCCAGGACCGGAACGCCCCGCCGACCCCCTTCCGGCGGGGCGCTCCCTGTGCTCAGCGCTCCTGCTCAGGCCGACGACCGCGCCGTGAGCGCGCCGAGGGCCGCCGCACCGCGCTCGGCGTCGGGGACCGTGACCACCCGGGCGCCACCACCCCGCAACCGGACCACGATCCCCGGCCCGGAATGCGTGACGTACGCGATGCCCCGTCCTTATCCACCTATGACGCCGCCGACGCATAGAAAGGG
>NZ_LDQC01000044.1 GCF_001475545.1 Curtobacterium luteum
CGTGCGCCCAGCTCGCCCGGGTGGGAGCCGGCCCGCCGTGCCCGACCCGCCGTGCCCACCCCGCCGCGCCGCGCCTCGCCTCGCCTCAGTGGAGGCGCAGCGACGTCACCATCGGGCAGGCGAAGGGGTCGCGTGCGGCGAGTCCGACCCGGTTGAGGTACGCCACCACGATCCCGTACGACCGCAGCAGCGTCGTCTCCGTGTAAGGGATCCCGAGCGTGCGGCAGTGTGCCTGCACGAGCGGCTTCGCCCGTCGGAGGTTCGGCCGCGCCATGCTCGGGAAGAGGTGGTGCTCGGCCTGGTGGTTGAGCCCGCCGAGCAGGTGGTCCACCCACCGTCCGCCGACGATGTTCCGAGAGGTCCGCACCTGGCGTGAGAAGAAGTCGATGCGCGCGTTCTCGGCGATGACCGGCATGCCCTTGTGGTTCGGCGCGAACGAGGCGCCCATCATCACGCCGAACACCGCGACCTGCACGCCGATGAACGCGAAGCCGATGCCGATCGGCAGGAACGCGAACACGGCCCAGAAGTACAGCCCGAAGCGGGCGAGGAGGAGCACACCCTCCACCGCTCGGCCGCGCGAGGTGCCCTTGACGTGCTCGCCGGTGACGACGGCACGGATGGACAACCAGTGCAGGTTGAGCCCCTCCATCGTCAGCAGCGGGAAGAACGCCCAACCCTGCACCCGGGTCAGCAGTCGCAGGAGCCCGGTGCGCTTCGCGGCGTCCTCCTCGATGAACGACACCGTGTCCTGCGCGATGTCCGGGTCCTTCCCGATGGTGTTCGGGTTGCCGTGGTGCCGCGTGTGCTTGTTCATCCACCACGAGTAGGACATGCCGACGAGGAAGACCCCGACGAACCGTCCGGCGTGGTCGTTCCAGCGGTTCGAAGCGAAGATCTGCCGGTGCGCCGCCTCGTGCGACAGGAACGCGAACTGCGTGAAGACCACACCGAGGACCCCGGCCGGGATGAGTGCGAACCAGCTGTGGCCGACGAACGCGGTCACGACGAAGGCGACCGCACCGACGGCGACGAGGACGGAGAACACCGTCCAGTAGAAGCCGGTCCGGCGTTGGAGCAGACCGGCGTCCTTCACCTGCTGCAGGAGGTCCTTGTAGGTGGAGGTCCCGGAGCGTGCCCCCGCCGGTCGCGGCGAGGTCGGGCGGTACAGGGTGGACGAAGTGGCCATGTGGGCTGCTTCCGTCAGGAACAGCCCTTCGGCCGAACAGTGGGTTCCCGCGTGCGCGGTTCCGGCAACCGTAGGGCTTCTACCCGTACGTCCGCAGAGAGTTGCGCGTACTGTCCGGAAAGAGTCGGTCCAGCTGTACCGGCTCCGGATGGGGGTCGCCTCCTTCTGTCCGGAACACTCGTCCGCGCGTGCTCACCCCGCCACCGCAGCACGGATCATGAAGAACATCGTCTACGGCCTCACGGCCGTCCTGACCACGGACGAAGCGGCCGACGCGGTCCTCGACTACGCCGCAGCGCTCGCACACGCCGGACTCACGGACGTGATCGCGGTCCCGACGGTGGACCCGTTCGGCACGGAGACCACGACGTCGTTCCTGCTCGCCCCGGCCCTGGGGATCCTGGTCGAGGACGCACCGGACGATCCGCTGGGCCCGGACACGATTGCGTTCGTGTCCGAGATCACGTGGCGGACGCAGGCGGTGCGCTCCGCACCGCCGCACCTGCCGCCGGCCTGACGGACCTGCGCGTCGCACCCTCGCGGGGCGCGCGGGTGATCGCCGACCACCCACCGGCCTGGAGGCACGGGTCGGCCCCGCACCGTGCCTCCAGGCCGGTGGTCAGCGCGTCAGCGCGCCGGCTCCCCGGCCAGCACGGCTGACGCGATGCGATCCGCCGCCGCGGCGGGGCCGATCGTGGTCGTGTCGACGACCTCACCCTCGGCGTGCAGCCAGGTGCGCGCTGCCTCCGCGTAGCGGTCCACGTACTCGAGGCGGAACGTCGACGGCCCGACGACCTCGTCGTGCAGGATGCGGTGCCGGAGCGTGTCCGGGTCCGTGTGCAGCACGAAGTGCCGGACCGGGATGCCGTGCTCCGCGAGTCCGTCGCTGATCTCCCGCCAGTAGCCCTCGACGAGCACCGTCATCGGCATCACGAGCGTGCCGCCGGCGAAGTCGAGCACCCGGCGCGCGGTCTCCACGACGAGGGGCCGCCACGGGTCCCAGTCCTGGAAGTTGCCGGTCCACGGCAGGCTCGGCGAGACGTCCATCAGCGTCTCCCCCACCTTCTCGGCGTCGAGCACCCGCGCGTCCGGGAGCCGTTCCTGCACCAGGCGACTCGTCGTCGTCTTCCCCACACCGTGCGTCCCGTTCACCCAGACGATCATGCGCGGACTGTAGCGTGTGGGCATCGACGATCGGGGGGACGATGCTCGCAGGGGACGTCGCGGCCAAGCGGTTCGCGCCGACGAAGTGGCGTGAGGGGTACGACCAGCAGCAGGTCGACGACTTCCTCGCGCGGGTGCAGGCGACACTGGCGGAGTACGAGCGTGGGCGGCCCGCGGATCCACTGACCGCGGATGACGTCGTGGCGTCGCGGTTCCAGCCGACGCGGTTCCGTGCCGGCTACGCGCAGGACGAGGTCGACGACTTCCTCGACGAGGTCGCCCTGGAGCTCCGCGGGCACGAGGCACGGTGGGGCGGCCACAGCTGACGCGTCGGGGCACACGAGAGCGGCACGGTGCGTCGCCGCACCGTGCCGCTCGTCGGGTCAGCCCGTCAGGTTGTCAGACCGTCGTGTGGTCTGTCGCTCAGGGCTGCGGGGTTCAATCGCTCGTCGACACCCAGTCGATGAGCAGGTTGCCGCTGGCACCCCAGTTGCCGGTCTGGAACATGAACCGGTGCGGGGTGGTCGGGACGTCGTGCGTGACCGTTCCGATGACCTTGCCGTCGACCTTGTAGGTGACCGACTTGCCCGGGTCCCAGTCCACCGTGTAGGTGTGCCAGTCGCGCCACGAGACGCCCGTGGGGATCTGGACGCGCTCGGCTTCCTGCCCCGGGGTCATCGAGTGGTGGAACGCCATCGGCTCGGCCTCGAAGTTGCCCTCGGGGAAGTCGATCTCGCCGTCGGCCCAGCGGTTCGAGGTCGGCCACAACATGAAGGCCGCGCCGTTGCCGTCGCCGCCGGTCGCCTTCGCACGGACCGAGAACGAGCCGCCGACGTGGTCGTACGCGCCGGTCTTCGTGCCGAAGGTGCCGGCCGTGCCCGCGCCGCCGAGGCGGGCGTCGAGGACGCCGTCGTGCACGGTCACGGTCTGGCTCGGAGCGTAGATGCCGGACGTGCCGTCCGGGTACGGCTGCCACGCCTGCTGGTACAGGTTCGCGACGTTGCCGAGCGCTGCCGACACGTCGAAGTCCTCGACGAACGAGGCCTGCGGGGGCGTCGCGCCGCTCGGGTCATCCGCCTGTGCACCCGCGAATGCCTGTTCGGTCGGCTCGTCGCTCGGTGTCGCGGTCGGGGTCGACTCCTCGATCGGTTCGCCGGTGGGCGTCGCGTCGGGGGTCGGGGTCACGTCGTCGGACGGCGTGGTGTCGTCGGACGGCGTGCCGTCCGACGGTGCGGGCGTCGCGTCGTCGCTGGGAGCCGTGTCGTCCGACGGCGACGCGGTCGGGGTGGGGGTCGGGTGCCAGTGGTGGTGCCAGCCCCACCAGGGACTCGCGGTGGCAGCCGTCGGGATGCCGATGATGAGCGCGGCGGCGGCGGTCGTCGCGATGACGACGTTCCGGCGCTTCACCGGGCACTCCGTCCGTCGGCGGACAGGGGTGTTCTTCGCGCGCGGAAGCGCGTGGTCGAGACAGAGATGTCGAGCTCCTCGGAGGGTTCGGGATCAGGGGCGCAGGACGCGAGACGGACGCGGCGAGCGGTGGTGCCGGGCAGTGCTGTGGGGCGCTGTGGGGTGCTGTGGTGCTGCGCTCGGTGATGCGTCCTCGAACATTGTGCCTCATGTGTGCCCCGTTCGGGGGGTATTGATGACCCCTCACCACCCGGTGCGTGATCCGGCGAGTACCACTGACTCCATGACACCTCCCCGGGACCCCTTCCGCGGCCGCCGTGCCGTCGTCACCGGAGCGAGCGGCGGCATCGGCCGTTCGCTCGCCCTGCAGCTCGCGGACGCGGGTGCGGACCTCGTGCTCGTGGCCCGGTCGCGGGACGCACTCGACGCCGTCGCCGACGAGGTCCGGACGCGCGGCACGACCGCCACGGTGGTCGTCGCCGACCTCGCCACGACCGACGGCGTGGCGCAGGTGGTGCGGACGCTCGACGGGTCCCGGATCGACGTCCTCGTGGCGAACGCCGGGGTCGGCGCCCACGGTCCGTTCGTCGACGAGTCGCCCGGGCGCACGGCCACGCAGATCGCCCTGAACTGCGCCGCCGTCACCGCCCTCACGCACGCGTTCCTGCCCGGCATGCTCGCCCGCGGGGTCGGCGGGGTGATGACGGTCGCGTCGACGGCATCGTTCCAACCGACGCCGGGGATGGCGGTCTACGGCGCGACGAAGGCCTTCGTCCTGTCGTTCACCGAGGCCCTGTGGCAGGAGACCCGCGGACGCGGGGTCCGGGTGCTCGCACTCTGCCCTGGCCCGACCTCGACAGGCTTCTTCGACGCGGCGGGCGCCGGCGACGGGGTGATGGAGCGCGGACGGCAGACACCCGACGAGGTCGCCGCTGTCGGGCTCCGCGCTTTCGCCCGCGCCGGTGGCCCCACCGTGGTGTCCGGTACGGCCAACCGGGTCACGGCGAACGCGCACCGGTTCGTACCGCGCGGCCTGATGGCCCGGCTGTCGGCTCTGGTGACGGCCGGCTGAGCGCGGCAGTCGTCGGGCGCGGGTGGAGCCTCCGTCGCCCGTCGGTCGCGCGTCGGGCGATGGGCAACGGTCGACGGTCGACGAGTGTCAGTCGTAGCCGAGGATCACCGACTCGTCGTCGGCCTGGACGGGCGCACCGTCCGTCGGGTCGGGGCCGGCGGTCATGCCCGACCCCGTCGGGGCACCTCTGGCAGGGTGTTCCACACGTCCGCCCAGAGCAGCTCGAACTCGACCGCGCTGATCCGTCCCGTCAGCGCCGCCCGTTCGGAGACGAGCAGCGCATCGAGCAGACCCGCGAGCAGCCGAGCGTCCCCGTGTCCCCTGGGACGACCGCCGCCGTGGAAGGTGGTCACCGTGAGTGTCCGGACCGAGGGCCGCGTCCGCCGCGTCGCTCGCCGGAGGGCGAGGAATCCGGTGCCGTACAGCGCGACCGCCGCGAGGATCCCGCACAGCGCGGAACCGTTCAGCGCAGCCATCACGCACAGTGCCGGCAGCGCGCCGACCACACCCCAGACGTGCAGGGCACGGAGCAGGAAGCGCTCGCGGGGACTCGTGCCCGGCGGGAAGACCACGAGCGTGCGGGAGCTCCACAGGGTGCGCCCGGCGGGCTGGACGGTCTCGCGGCCCCACACGTGCAGGTGGGGGTGGCGGTGGCGCAGCGTGGCGAGCGGGAGCAGTGGCTTCGTGGACGGGTGCACCCCCGTACCGTGCACCCGCGGGCCTCGGCGGCGCAGCGCTCCTGACGGCCTCCTCACGTCGCGAGACCGGATCCTCACGCGCCGCTCATCGGTCGCGCGACGGCGAGGCAGAGCGTCGGGGTTGCGATCGGTGCGGACTCCGGGTATACCTAAACCGGTTCAATGAAACCGGTTCAAACGATCCGGTCCGACGCAGCGCGGCGAGGAGGCCCACGATGGAACGACGACCCACCATCGTCGACGTCGCGCGACAGGCCGGCGTCTCGAAGGGCCTCGTCTCCCTGGCGCTCAACGACCGACCGGGCGTGAACCAGGCGACGAAGGAGCGCATCCAGGCCGCCGCTGCCGAGGTCGGCTGGCGCCCGAACCCCGCCGCCCGCAGCCTGACGAGCCGCCGCGCGTACGCCCTCGGGCTCGTCGTGAAACGGGATCCGCGGATCATCGAGACCGACCCGTTCTTCGCCGCGTTCATCGCCGGCCTCGAGGCCGTCCTCGCGGACCGTGGGCAGGTCCTCGTCCTCAGCGTGGTGCCCGACCCTGCTGCCGAGGAGCGCGCCTACCGGTCCCTCGCCGCCGACGGCCGCGTCGACGGGTTCATCCTGACCGACCTCCTGCGCCGCGACCGCCGGATCGCGCTGCTCGCCGAGCTCGGGGTGCGGGGCGTGACACTCGGTGAGCCGGACGTCCCGACGACCCTGCCGGCCGTCCGCCGCGAGTACGAGCACGGCATCGACGAACTCGTCCGGTACCTCGCGGGCCTCGGGCACGAGCGGATCGCACACGTCGCCGGCAACGAAGACATGCTGCACGGCCGCGCACGACGCGAGCAGTTCGAGCGCGTCGCCGCCGAGCTCGCGGTCGACGGTCGGGTGGTCCCGACGGACTTCTCCCCCGAGCAGGGCGCGGAGGCGACGAGGACCCTCCTGGCGCTCGGCGACGACGTCCGCCCCACCGCGATCGTCTACGGGAACGACCCGATGGCCGTCGCCGGCATGGCGGTCGCCCAGGGCGCCGGTCTGCGGATCCCGGACGACCTGTCCGTCACCGGACTCGACGGCTCCCAGATCGGGCAGTACGTCTACCCGGCGCTCACCACGCTGGACAACGACCCGGTCGAGTGGGGACGCGTCGTCGCGTCCACCCTGCTCGACCTCGTCGACGGCAACGACCCCGTCGACCGCACCCTCACCCCCGCACGGCTCATCGTGCGCGACTCGACGGGCGCGCCCGCACCCCGGCCCTGACGCCGGACCCGACACCGCCGGACCGGACGCGTCCGCACCCGGCAGCGCCGGGTCGGACACCACCGCCGGACACGGCACCACACAGCACACCCGACCACCGACGAAGGAGTCACCATGCAACGGCGCATGCTCGCCATCGGGACCGCGATCGCCGCGGCCACCGCACTCGCCCTGACCGGATGCTCCGGCGGGGGCAGCGCGTCGAACAGCGACGCGATGAAGGCCAAGGGCCCGATCACGATCTGGTACTCGAACAACGAACAAGAGGTCCAGTGGGGCAAGGCCGCAGTTGCCTCCTGGAACGCGGACCACCCGGACCAGCAGGTCAAAGGCCAGGAGGTCCCGGCCGGCAAGAGCACCGAGGAGGTCATCGGCGCCGCCATCACCGCGGGCACGACGCCCTGCCTGGTGTTCAACAACCTGCCGGCGGCGACGGGTCAGTTCCAGAAGCAGGGCGGCCTGGTCGACCTGTCGAAGTTCAGCGGCGCGGACGCCTACATCGAGGCCCGCTCCGGCGACACCGCGGACCAGTACAGGTCGTCGGACGGCGACTTCTACCAGATGCCGTGGAAGTCGAACCCGGTGATGATCTTCTACAACAAGGAGATCTTCGGGAAGGCCGGGCTCGACACCGAGGACCCGAAGCTCAGCACCTACGACGACTTCCTCGCCGCCGCGGCGAAGATCAAGGCGTCGGGCGCCGCGCCGTACGCGATCTACCCGACCCCGACGAGCGAGTTCTTCCAGCCGAACTTCGACTACCTGCCGCTCTACGCCGCTGCGACCGGCGGCAAGGGCATGGCGACGAAGGACGGCAAGGCGACCTTCGACACGCAGGCCGGCCGCGACGTCGCCGAGTTCTGGAAGACCGTCTACGCGAAGGGCTACGCGGGCACCGAGCAGCTGCAGGGCGACGCCTTCGCCACCGGCAAGGCCGCGATGGCGATCGTCGGCCCGTGGGCGATCGCGTCCTACAAGGGCAAGGTCGACTGGGGCAGCGTGCCCGTCCCGACGAAGGACGGCGTCGCCGCCGACCAGACCTGGACCTTCCCGGACGCCAAGAACGTCGGCATGTACTCGTCCTGCAAGAACCAGGGCACCGCGTGGGACTTCCTGAAGTACGCCACGAGCAAGGACCAGGACCAGAAGCTCCTCGAGACGACCGGCCAGATGCCGATCCGGAAGGACCTCGCGACCACGTACGCGGACTACTTCTCGCAGAACCCCGCCTACAAGGAGTTCGGCTCGCAGGCGGCACGCACGGTCGACGACCCGGCCGGCGCGAACACGATCGCCGCGCTCCAGGGCTTCCGTGACTTCTACACGAAGGCCGTCATCTCCGGGCAGGGGAACCTCGACTCGCAGCTGAAGGCCGCCGCGTCGAAGTTCACCCAGCAGATGCAGCAGCAGTAGGACGGGAGGCCCGGCTTGACCACGCAGACCGCGTCACGTGCGCGCGGGGTCACGCCGGGCAGCCCGACGGGCGGCGGCCGGAAGCCGCTGCACGTCCGACTGCTCGGCAAGAACCCCCTGGGGTGGCTCTTCAGTGCCCCCTACCTGGTGTTCGTCATCGCGATCTTCGCCTACCCGGTGTGCTTCGCGGTGTACATGTCCTTCAAGGACTACTTCTTCGCCGCTCCCGGTGTGAACGTCGACCGCCCCTGGGTCGGACTGCAGAACTACGTGCAGGTCTTCCAGGACCCGCAGGTGCTGCAGTCGTTCCGGAACGTCGGCGTCTTCCTCGTCATCAACGTGCCGCTGACCGTCGTGCTCGCCCTCGTGCTCGCGTCGGCGCTCAACGGTGCGGTCCGCTGGTCGACGTTCTTCCGGGTGAGCTACTACGTGCCGTACGTCACCGCGAGCGTCGCGGTCGTCGGTGTCTGGTTGTTCCTGTTCAGCCAGGGCGGCGTCGTGAACAGCGTCCTCGGGCCGCTCGCCCCGAGCCCGTCGTGGCTCAGCAACTCGGCGCTCGCGATGCCGATGATCGCGGTCTTCGTGACGTGGAAGCAGCTCGGGTTCTACATCCTGCTGTACCTCGCGGCGCTGCAGAACGTGCCGAAGGAGCTCTACGAGTCGGCGTCCACCGACGGCGCGGGCAAGATCCGGCAGTTCTTCTCGGTGACCGTCCCGGGCGTCCGTCCCGCCACGGTGCTCGTGCTCCTGCTCAGTACCGTGACCGGCGCGAACCTCTTCACCGAGCCGTACCTGCTGACCGGCGGCGGCGGCCCGAACGGCGCGTCCACGAGCCCCGTGCTGCTCATCTACCAGCAGGGCATCCAGCAGGGCCACCCCGGGTACGCGGCGGCCATCGGCATCGTCCTGATGATCGGCGTCCTGATCATCGCGTTCCTGCAGAACAGGTTCGCAGGAGGGAGGGAATCATGACCGAGGCGACCATCCCCCAGGCCGCAGCCGAGTCGACGGAGACGACCCGTGCCTCCCGGCAGGACACACCGAGGCGGCGGCGACCACGCCGCGTGGACGGGGTGCAGCTGACCCGTGGCCAGGCCGCTCTGCGCTTCGTCGTGCTGCTCGCCGGTGCGCTGCTCTTCCTGTTCCCGTTCTGGTACATGGTGATCGGCTCGCTCCAGCGCGAGCCGGACACCTCCGTGGCCGGTGCGTTCCCGAACCCCGCGAACATCGACCTGCACAACTACGCGCAGATCGACTCCCGCGTGGACCTGCTGCAGGGCCTCGTGAACTCGGGCATCTTCACCGCCGGGGTCGTGCTCTGCACGGTCGTGTTCGGCGTCCTCGCCGGGTACGCGCTGTCGGTGCTGCAGTGGAAGGGCCGCGGCGTGACCTTCGCGCTCGCGCTGCTCGTGCAGGTCGTGCCGTTCCAGCTGCTGATGATCCCGCTGTACGTCCTCATCGCCCGCGACTACGGCCTGAGCGACAACTACCTCGGCATGATCCTGCCGTTCGCGATCAACTCCGCTGCGGTGGTGATCTTCCGGCAGTACTTCCTGCAGGTGCCGCAGGAGATCTTCGACGCCGCCCGCATCGACGGCGCCGGCGAGCTCCGGGTGCTCTGGAGCGTCGCGCTGCCCCTCATCCGACCGGCGCTCGTCACCGTCGTGCTGGTCACGTTCATCGGGCCGTGGAACGAGTTCCTCTGGCCGTTCCTCATCACGAAGGAAGCCTCCATGCAACCCCTCGCCGTCTCGCTGGCGAACTACATCTCGAACGTCGCGTCCTCGACCGCGAACCCGTACGGCGCGATCCTCGCCGGCGCGGTGGTGCTCGCGGCCCCGGTCGTCGTGCTGTTCATCGTGTTCCAGCGGTGGTTCATCGCGACCGACATCGGGTCGGGGGTGAAGGGCTGATGCCGGCACTCACCACCGACCTGCTCGCCGAGGAGTACCAGCGGGCGCTCCGACACACGAACGCGCTGACCGACCGCATCTCGACGGACGACTTCTCGGCGCACTACGCCGACCCACCGGCCTGGATGATCGGGCCGTTCCGACGCGAGCCGTCGCTCACCTTCACGGCGCCGGAGTGGACCGATCCGACCGGCATCGGCTGGACGGCGTCGTCGGTCTTCAACCCCACCCTCGCGGTCGCGCCCGACGCGCGCGGCACCGTGGTCGCGGTGGACCCCGGGACCGGCCTGGAGGCCCCACACGCCCTCCACCTCGTCTACCGGGCGTCCCCGGTGAAGGAGTCGACGTCGTCCCGGATCGGGCACGCGGTCCTGACCGCGGACGGCTGGGTCGACGACGGCGCTCCGATCCTCTGGCCCACGGAGGCGAACGAGGGACTCGGCGTCGAGGACCCCAAGCTCTACCGCGCCGAGGGGCGCTGGTGGTGCTACTACAACGCGATCTGGGACACCCGTGGCTCCGAGCTGCGGGAGGCACACCAGGACGCCGGGGACGTCGGCTGCGACATCGCCCTCGCGGTCTCCGACGACCTCGTGCACTGGGAGAAGACCGGCGTCGTCGTGCCCCACGAGGTCTCGCACCTCTGGGCGAAGGGCGCGGTCATCCCGCGCGACGACCGCGGCAACGCCGTCCGGATCGGCGGCGAGTACCTCATGTACGTGTCCGAGGGGTGCGGCGGGCGGCTCACGGTGGGCCACTCGGACGACATGCTCCACTGGACCTTCACGCACGAGGACTACCTCGACGTCAGCGCGCTCGGCCAGCACGTCCACGAGGTCGCCTGCGCCGTGGTCGACGGTGACCGCCTCGTCCTCGACTTCTTCCTCGCCGACCACGACGGCGCGTTCGCGGCCGGGCAGGCGCTGTACGACGTCGACGCCCCGTTCACGCAGCTCGACGTGCACGCCGGCGGTTCCCTCGCCTGGGGCGGACTGCTGCGCTGGCCGACGCCGGACGGCCCGCGGGTGTTCGCCCAGGGCTGGGACGCACCGCGCGGCAGCCGTGAGCTGTACCTCTACGAGGAGGTGCCGGCATGACCCGTACCGTGACCGCCGACGAGTTCCCGTACACCCTCGAGCGAGTCGGTCTCGTGATGGAGCCACTGGCTGACGACCCGCTCGAGGCCGAGGGCGTCCTCAACCCGGGCAGCGGGTACGGGCCGGACGGTGCGCTCTACCTGCTCCCCCGGCTCGTGGCGGACGGCAACGTCTCGCGCATCGGCATCGCCCGGGTCGTCGTCGAGGGCGGCGTCCCGACCGGTGTCGAACGACAGGGTGTCGTGCTCGAGCCCGAGCGGTCGTGGGAGGTCGGCGCGGTGAACGCCGGCGTCGAGGACCCGCGGACCACCTGGGTGCCGGCGCTCGACCTGCACGTGATGACCTACGTGGCGTACGGACCGCTCGGGCCGCACACCGCCGTCGCCGTGTCGAGCGACCTCCGGTCCTGGCAGCGCCTCGGACCGGTGCGCTTCGGGTACGACGACGCGCTCGACGTCGACCTCGCGATGTACTTCAACAAGGACTGCGTGTTCCTGCCGGAGCCCGTCACGGCCCCGGACGGCACCGAGAGCCTCGCGGTGCTGCACCGGCCGGGCTGGGACCTGTCCGAGATCCGGCCGTCCGAGGGGCTGCACCCGCCGGGCTGGGTCGAGGACACCCGGCCGTCGATCTGGATCTCGTTCGTGCCGCTCGACCGGGTCCGCGCCGACGTCGGGGCCCTCGCCGAGTGGCGCGGACACCGGGTGCTCGCCGGGCCGACGGAGGCGTGGGAGGAGCTCAAGATCGGCGCCGGACCCGCCCCGGTCCGCGTGCCCGAAGGGTGGCTCCTGCTCCACCACGGCGTGACGGGCGAGCTGGTCGGCTCGCTCGCGCAGCAGCAGCACGTGAACTACGCCGCCGGGGGCATGATCCTCGACGCCGAACGCCCGTGGGAGGTGCTCGTCCGGACGGCCGAGCCGCTCATGACCGCGGACACCGACGACGAACGGTCCGGCATCGTGCCGAACGTCGTGTTCCCCACCGCCGTCGAGGAGATCGACGGCGTCCACCACGTCTTCTACGGCATGGCGGACTCCAAGATCGGCGTCGCGCGACTCGTGCGGCGCTGATCGTCCCTGCCCACCTCGAACGAGGAGATGCAATGGTGCATCGCACCCTCCTGGCCGCGCTCGTCGCGGCCACCACCGCCACGGCGACCCTCGTCGCCGCCCCGGCCCAGGCGACCACCCCGGACGCCGCGACCGGCACGGCGGGCGCGAGCAGCGCCTCCCGGCCGGTCACGAACCTCGACCACCTCGACTTCCTGCTCGACGACGTCCCGCTGCCGGACGTCCCCGAGCACAGCACGTACCAGCAGGCGCAGGACCCGACCGCGACCGCGCCGTGGGTCTACGCGGACCGGAACGCGGACGGCACCTACCGCCGCGTCGGCGGCGGCACCCTCGACCCCGCGACCGGACACTGGGGACAGGGCGCGTTCGACGCCGACGACATCAGCCGGGCCGCCGTCGTGTACGTCCGCGACTGGCAGCAGAACGGCACGCCGTCGAGCGAGGAGCACGCCCGGGGACTCCTGCGCTCACTCACGTACCTGCAGACCGACAGCGGGCCGGACGCCGGCAACGTCGTGCTGTGGCAGCAGACCGACGGCACGCTGAACACCTCGCCGACGCCGCCGGACTCGCCGAACCCCTCCGACTCCGCGGACTCGTTCTGGGTCGGCCGCACCGTCTGGGCCCTCGGCGAGGCGTACCCGGCGTTCCGGCGCACCGACCCCGGTTTCGCTCGGTTCCTGCAGGACCGCCTCCGGCTGTCGCTCGGCGCGCTCGAACGGCAGTCGCTCGCGTCGTACGGCGAGTACGACACCGTGAACGGGTCGCGCGTGCCCTCCTGGCTGATCGCCGACTCCACGAGCGCCACCGCCGAGGCCGTCCTCGGGCTCAGCGCGTACGTCCGTGCCGTCCCGGGTGACCGGCAGGCGCGGACCGTCCTCCAGCAGGAGACGACCGGCATCGCGGCCATGCAGCGCGGCGACACGCGCACCTGGCCGTTCGGCGCGGTCCTGCCCTCGGCGACCTCGCAGTCGACCTGGAACGCGTGGGGCGGGACGGCACCTGCGGCGCTCGCGACGGCGGCTGCCGTCCTGCACCGCTCGGACTGGCAGCGGGACGCCCGGCGAGAGACCGCGCAGTTCGCCGCCGAGGTGCTGGCCTCCGGTGGCCCGGACAACGGGTGGACGCCGACACCGTTCGACCGCACGCAGATCGCGTACGGCGCCGACTCGCTCGTGCAGTCGTTCCTCGCCGTGGGCGGAGCGGGACAGGACCGCCTCGCCGCGATCGCTGCGGGGTGGTACTTCGGCGCGAACCCGGCCGGGGTCCCGGTGTACGACCGACAGTCCGGCACCTGCGTCGACGGCATCGCCGCGGACGGCACCGTGAACCGGGGCTGCGGCGCCGAGTCCGCGATCCACACGGCACTGTCGATGCTCGCGCTCGACGCCCACCCCGCCGTGCGTGCCGCGGCCGAGACGGTGACGTCCCGGACCGACGTCGACGGCATCACGACCGTCGAGGCCGAGGGCGGAGCGCTGTCCGGTGGCGAGGGCGGGCGCGCGCCGTCCGTCGTCCGCCCGGATGCGGCGTGGACCGGGTCGGCGAACTGGTCCGGCCAGGCGTACGTGCACGCGCCCGCCGGGTCGACGGTCACGATCACCGTGCCCGCGCTCAGGCAGGACACCCTGCTGTACCCGGTCGTGTCGCAGGCTTCCGGTCCGGCGGGACGCACGGACTGGACGGTGCGCGGAGCAGACGGTCGGACCCGGTCACTCGGATCCACCCCGAACGGTGGCGCAGGGGCGCAGGGCACGGCGCCGACGTCGTCGTTGCTGCACCCGCTGACCCTCGCGCGCACCGCTCCGGCGGGCACGACGACGATCACGGCGACCGTCCGCGGCGGGTCGGCGGACATCGACGCGGTGCTCGTCCGGCCGGCGGTGTCACACCTCGGGCTCGGATCCGGCGCTGGGTCGGCGGCTCGCGCCGCGGCCGGTGCACCGCCGTCGGACCTGTTCGTGAACGGGACGACCTCGGCACGATCGACCACCGCGACCTTCGAGCGGCGCTCGTCAGTGTCGGTGTACGACCACTCCGGTCGGCTCGTCCGGACACTGCGGGTCGGCCCCGGCGCCCAGCGGGTGCCGCTCGCTCCGGCCGGCTTCACGGTGGTCGCTCCGCGCTGACGCCAGCGCGCCTCGTGCCGTGCGCGCGTGCCCCGCTACCGTGGGGGCATGCGCGCACGGCTCCGTCACCACGCACCCGCCCTCGTGCTGCTGTTGCTCGCCGGGGTCGCCGTCGTGGTCGCGGTGCTGGCGGAGACGCTGGCATGGCCCGTCGCTCCGGCCTTCCCCGCCCTGCACAGCGGCAGCTACTCGTACGTCGCGGGGTCCGACGCTTTCCGGACGGCGCTCGCCGCACGGGCGATCGCGTGGGCAGCCGCCGCGCTCGTCGTCCCGCTGCTCATCGCCGCTCTGCTGGCCGCGGTCGTCCGCGGCCGTCCCGGTCACCGAGGGGCGGCTCGTCCGTGATCGTCATCCGACCGTGGGTGCCCGACGACGCTGACGCACTGGTCGCCGCGCGCGCCTCGACCGACGACCTCGACACGCAGTTCGCTCCGCTGCCCGACGCCGGCGCCGCTGCGCGCTTCATCGAGACCGTGCTCGTGTCGGAGGCCGGCCGGCAGCACTGGGCGATCGTGGTGGACGGTGTCGCGGTCGGCAACGTCGGGCTCACCGCGATCGAGCGACGGCACGACACCGCGTGGGTGTCCTACTGGCTCGCGCGCTCCGCTCGTGGGCTCGGTACCGCGACCCAAGCGGTGGCGACCGTCGCAGATCGGGCCTTCCGCGACGGGCTGTTCCGGCTGGAACTCGGGCACCGCGTGAACAACCCGGCGTCGTGCCGGGTCGCGACCGCTGCCGGGTTCCGCGCCGAGGGCATCGAGCGGGCGAAGCTCCGGTACGGGTCCGAGCGGTTCGACGTCGAGACGCACGCGCGGTTGGCGACCGATCCGGCGCCCGAGGTCGAGCTGCTGCCGGTCGACGCCCCGGCGTGAACCCCGGCTCGCGGGCGCGCGCGGGCGGCGAGCGCCGCGTGCGCGGTGCCCGCGCCCGCGAGGCCACGTGACCGCGTCGAACCACGAACCCGACGTCGAACCGACCCGAGCCCGTGGTTCGACGTCGTCCCCGTGGTTCGACGCCCTGCCGCTGACTGGACCTCGCCGCACCGCTCAGGCGAACCGCGCGCCCGTCAACCGGAGCGACTCGTCCCACACCCGGCGGGCCTCGGCCCCGTCGGCGAGTGACGGCCACGGGTCGATCCAGCCCGCCGGTCCGCCGACGCCGAGCCGCCATGTCGGTCCCGCGAACCGCCCTGCCCCCGCCGGGTCGGTCGCGGCGAGGAGGGCCGGGTACGCGGCCGTCTCGGGGGTGCCGGCGATCCACCCCCGCGCGGAGAGCCAGCGGATGAGCCGGACCTGCGGCGTGTCCGCGCTCCGGCCCATCTCCGGTCGTGCGGCGAGCAGGCTCGTCGGTGCGACGCCGGGATGGCTGACCGCTGTGGTGATGCCCCAGCCCGAGGTCTCGCTCAACCGTCCGAGTTCCAGGGCGAACAGCGCCGGCGCGATCTTCGACTGGCCGTAGGCCCGCATGGCGTCGTAGGAGCGTTCGGACTGCAGGTCGTCCCACCGCATGCGGGCTCGGCGCGCGGCGATGCTCGTCTGGACCACCACCCGGGCGCCGTCACGGCCCTCCGCTCCGCGCAGCAGCGGGAACAACGCGGCGACGAGGGCGACGTGCCCGAGGTGGTTCGTGCCGAACTGCAGCTCGAAGCCGTCCGCAGTGGTCTGCCGCGAGGGCGGGGTCATCACGCCGGCGTTGGCCACCAGGATGTCGATCGGCCGACCGTCCCGCACGAGCCGTTCCCCGAGCGCCGACACCGACGCCAGGGACGAGAGGTCGAGGGACTCGGCCTCGAGCCGGGCCCCCGGGTGCTCGGCGCGGATGCGGTCCTGCACGGCAGCGACCTTGTCGGCGTTCCGCGCGGGCATGACGACCTCGGCGCCCGCCGCGGCGAGGTGGGCGGCGATCCGCACGCCGATGCCGTCACTGGCGCCGGTGACGAGGGCGCGACGGCCGGTGAGGTCGGGGATGGTCGGTGCGTCGATGGTCCGTGGCATGGTGTGTCCTCCTGGTCGTTGCCCCGATCCTGGCCGGACGCCCGTCCCGCAACCACGGCCTGACGATCCGTGGCTGAGCGGACCCCGGGTGCGAGAGGATCGCCCCATGATCGACCGAACCGGACTCGCCGACTTCCTGCGGAGTCGTCGCGCCGCACTCCAGCCCGAGGACGTCGGCCTGCCACGAGGGGTGCGACGTCGCACGAGCGGACTCCGGCGCGAGGAGGCGGCGCTCCTCAGCAACATGTCCGCGGACTACTACGCGCGGTTGGAACGGGAACGCGGCCCGCAGCCCTCGGACCAGATGCTCGCGTCGATCGCCCAGGGGCTCCGGCTCTCCCTCGACGAGCGCGACCACCTCTTCCGCTTGGCCGGGCACGAGCCGCCCCCACGGGGTGCCGGGTCGGACCACGTGGCACCGGGCATCATGCGCATCCTCGACCGGCTCGTGGACACGCCCGCCGAGATCGTCACGGAGCTCGGGGAGACGCTCCGGCAGACGCCGCTCGCCGCCGCGCTGGTCGGGGATGCCTCGCTCCGCACGGGCCACGCGCGGAGCATCGGGTACCGCTGGTTCACCGACCCGTCGGCTCGGGCGCTGCACCCGGAGGAGGAACACGACTTCCTCTCGCGCATGTACGCCTCCGGTCTGCGGTACGTGCTCGCGCGACGCGGGCCGGGCTCACGGGCGGCCGCCCTCGCCGAGGACCTGCTCGCGCGGAGCGACGAGTTCCGCGAGCTGTGGGCGCGGCACGAGGTCGGCATCCGGCCGTCCGAGGAGAAGCACTACGTCCACCCGGAAGTCGGTCCGCTCACCCTGCAGTGCCAGGTCCTGCAGGACGCCGACCGCGCCCAGCACCTGCTCGTGTACACGGCCGAGCCCGGCAGCGAGAGCGCTGACCGCCTCCGGCTCCTGTCGGTCATCGGGTCGACCGGTCCGACCGTCCCCTGATCCGGCGACTGTCCGGAGCGGTCCGGAGGCACGACCCGGCCAGGCGCGGATCGCACGGCTCCGGGACGGTCACGCCTTCGAGGCGCCACCCCACGTCACGGCGACGACCGTCACGTCGTCGGCGCGGTCGCCGCGCTCGGCCAGCGCCGTGACGTCGGACACGAGACGATCGACGTCCTCGCGGGCATCGACGAACGCCTGCCACCGGTCGAGCGACGCGAGGTCGCCGCCGAACAGGTCGAGCACCCCGTCGCTGACGCTGATGACACTGTCGCCGGGCTGGAGGTCCGTCTCGACGCTGGTCCACCCCGAGCCGACCCCGAGCGGCAGGTGTGCGGAGCGGAGGAACTCGCTGCCACCCGCAGCCCGCCGGACCAGGGTCAGCCCGTGGCCGGCGTCCACCCAACGGAGGGAACCGTCGAGGCTGATCCGCCCGTGGAAGCACGTCGTGAACTGCGCGCTGACCATGTCCACGGAACCGGTGCTCAGGCCGGCGGAGGTCGACCGGAACGCGAGCGCGGGGTCCGGCTCCCCGAGGCTGCTCCGGATGACGGCCCGGACCGCTGCGGCGATCATGCCGGCACCGACACCCTTGCCCATCACGTCGCCGAGCGTGAAGCCCATGCCGCCGTCGGGTGTCGGGTACCAGTCGTAGAAGTCCCCGCCGACGGAGCGGGCCGGGACGCAGGTGCCCGCCACACGGATCGCCGACGGGAGTCCGTTGCCGTCGACGGGCTGCAGGGAGCGCTGCACGATGGCCGCCTGGGAGACCTCGGCCTCGGCGACCCGGCGCGAACGCTGGGCGGCGGTGAGCTGGAGGAGGGATCGCCGTGAGAGTTCGTTCACGACGGCCGCGGCCGCTCCGAAGGTGACGACCACGATCACGAGTCGCACGCCCTCGCTCGCCGGGAACACCCGTCCGGGGGCGAGGAGCAGGGGCAGGAGGAGGGTGACGACCGTGCCGATCAGGGGAACGGCCACGCGCCAGCGCCCGTGGCCGGCGGCGATCCAGATCACCGGCAGGATGATGATCGCCAGGAACACCGAGCGCGATTCCCCGGTGCCGAAACGCAGCAGGCCGATCGCCACGAAGTCGAGCAGGGGCACCAGGATCTCGACGCGGGCCAGGCGCGTCGACCGGGCCATGAGCGCCGTGAGGCCGAGGAGCACGACCGCGAGACCCGCGCCGGTCCACATCGCCGTGGCGTCCGTCACCGTCAGCCACATCGGCAGCAGGGTGCTCGCGGCGGCGGCCCCGACGATGAGTGCGGTCACGAGGGCCTGCTTCGCGAGCGGTTCCCACGCGGCCCGCAGCCCGGACAGCACGATGGGACCCGTGTCGGTCGCCCGGACGGTCCGACGGGGTGGTGCCTGCGTCATCCCGCTCCTGTCGACGGCGCTGTCGTCCCGGTGACGGACGACGTTCCCGCACACCACACTAGCCCGCCGACACGTGTCGAGCACGCTGACCGCATCGCCGGCCCCTGGTGCACGTGACCGGTCCGACGGAGACGAGCCGCGCCTCCAGGCCGTCCGCGCATCGCACCGCACACGGCAGCGGGTGCCGACCCGCTCTCGCGACCCGGCACCCGCTGTGCTCACTCGACGCTCGCCGCGGCGCGCGCCGAGGCGTCCTCAACCGATCGAGACGGCCGTCCAGGAGACGGGCGGCAGTTCGATCGTGATCGTGTCGCCCTCGCGGCGGACGGTCTCGTTGGTGCGGAGGCCGACGCGCTCGGTGTCCGCGAGGTCGTTGACGAGGTGCACGTCGTCCTCCCAGATGCCCTCGGCGCGGACCTCGCCGTCCGCGCCGACCCCGGCGAGGTCGATCGTGACGGTGGTCGACTCGGTCTGGTGGCGGTTCACGAGGAACACCGCCGCCCTGCCGTCCTCGATGGTCGCGGCGGAGTCCACGACCGGGACCTCGCCGTACTTGCCCCCGTCGACCGTGTCGCCCGAGGCCTTGACCTGGAGCGAGGTGCCGTTCGCGAGCCTCGACGTGAGCGAGAACGGGAAGAACGTCGTCTGGCGCCAGGCCGGGCCGCCGGGCTCGGTCATGATCGGGCCGATCACGTTGACGAGCTGCGCGAGGCTCGCCGACGCCACGCGGTCGGCGTGGCGGAGCAGCGAGATGAGGAGCCCACCGACGACGACGGCGTCCGCGACGGTGTAGACGTCCTCGAGCAGGCGTGGCGCGACGGGCCAGTCCTGCAGCTCGAAGGTCTTCTGCTGCTCGTTCCACTTGCTGATCGACCAGACGTTCCACTCGTCGAACGAGATGTCGATGCGCTTGTCCGACTTCTTGTGCGCCTTGACGTGGTCCGCCGCGGTGGTGACGGTGTCGATGAAGTGGTCCATGTTGACGCCCGAGGCGAGGAACGAGGACATGTCGCCGTCCTCCTCGTAGTAGGCGTGCGCCGAGATGTAGTCGACGTCGTCGTAGGTGTGCTCGAGGACCGTGCGCTCCCACTCGCCGAACGTCGGCATCGAGGCGCCGGACGACCCGCAGGCGACCAGCTCGAGGTCGGGCTGGATCTGTCGCATGGCCTTCGCGGTCATCGCGGCGAGCTTGCCGTAGTCGTCCGCGTTCTTGTGGCCGAGCTGCCAGGGGCCGTCCATCTCGTTGCCGAGGCACCACATCTTGATCGCGAAGGGCTCCTGGCGGCCGTTCGAGCGGCGGTACTCGCTGAGCGCGGTGCCGGCGTCGATGTTCGCGTACTCGAGCAGCTCGATGGCCTCCTGCGTACCGCGCGTGCCGAGGTTCACGGCGAGCATGAGCTCCGAGTCGACCTGGTCGAGCCAGTGCTGGAACTCGTGCAGGCCGACCTCGTTCGTCTCGGTGGAGTGCCACGCGAGGTCGAGACGACGGGGACGCTGCTCGACCGGGCCGACGCCGTCCTCCCACTTGTAGCCGGAGACGAAGTTTCCGCCCGGGTAGCGGATCGCGGACACGTTCAGTTCCTTGACGAGCTCGATCACGTCCTTGCGGAAGCCGTGCTCGTCGGCGGTCTCGTGCGCCGGCTCGTGGATGCCGTCGTAGACGTGCCGTCCGAGGTGCTCGACGAACCCGCCGAACAGGCGACGGCGCACCGGCCCCACGGTGAACGCGGCGTCGAGGACGAGGTGTGTGCGGGGCATGGATCTCCTTCGATCGTCGTGCATCGGGGTGACACGAAAGTGAGCGCTCACCCGCCGTCAACGCTAGCCGGTCCCGGGCAAGGACGAAAGGGGTGGTGCTCCGGCGTGTCCGGCGCTAATGTGAGCGCTCACGGAGCGATGATGCCCCCACGGCACGTCGTCCCGACCGGAGCAGCGAAGGAGCCTCACCCCCGGGGCCACGACGCCGCTCCAGTACGGAACACCGACCCTGTTCCGCTCGGCCCGTCCCGATGGAGTGATGCCATGCCGATCCGACCCACCCCGCCCGTGCAGCCGCGCGGCGGATCCTTCACCCGGCGGAGCCTGCTCGCCGCAGGAGCCGCGGCCGCCACCGTGCTGCCGCTCGCCGCCTGCTCGAGTCCGCTCGCAGCGGGCATCGCCGGTGCCCCGCTCAACCCCGAGACCCTCGTCTTCTGGAACCTCTTCGGTGGCGGTGACGGCGCTCGCATGCAGCAGATGGAGGCCGGCTACGCCAAGCAGCACGGCGGGCCGTCCTCGATCCAGGCGACGACGTTCGCGTGGGGCAACCCCTACTACTCGAAGGTGACACTGGCCACCGTCGGGAACAAGCCGCCGGACGTCGCGATCGCCCACCTCACCCGCGCGAAGCCGCTGTGGGACGGCGACCTGCTCGACCCGATCACCTCGGACGACCTCGCGAGCGTCGGCCTGAGCGCCAGCGACTTCAACCAGAAGGCCTGGACGGCACAGAAGACCGACGGGAAGAACATCTGCATCCCGCTCGACACGCACCCGTTCGTGCTCTTTTACAACGTTGACGTGTGCCGGAAGGCCGGTCTGATCGACAGCGACGGCAAGCTCAAGGACCTGTCCGGGCTGGACACGTTCGAGGCCGCACTCGCCGCCGTGTCGAAGGTCACCGGTGGGGTCGCGCTCAACGTCGCGAACGTCAGCGAGGTCGCGACCCCCTGGCGCTTCTTCTGGACGATGTACAACCAGATCAAGGGCGTCACACCGTTCATCAGCGACGGCGGCTCGAAGCTCACGGTCGACGAGGACGCCTACGACACGGTGACCTCGATGACGCAGAAGTGGGTCAAGAACGGCTGGCTCAACAAGGGCCTCGACTACGCCACCGCGGAGACGCTGATGTTCACGGGCAAGGCCGGGTTCTTCATGCAGGGCGAGTGGGAGATCAGCACGGCGCAGTCGATCAAGGGCCTGAAGTTCGGCATGACGACCATCCCGCAGCTGTTCGACAAGCCGGCCACCCAGGCCGACTCGCACACCTTCATCCTGCCGAGGAAGGACCGCACGCCGGAGCAGCGGAAGGCGCACATGCTCTTCATCAAGCAGATGCTGGAGCAGAGCATGACGTGGGCCGAGGGCGGGCACGTGCCGGCCTACATGCCGACGTTCGACAGCACGGCCTACAAGAAGCTCGAGCCGCAGTCCGACTACGCGTCCGCTGCCGAGAGCGCCGTGTTCGACGACCCCGCCTGGTACGGCGGCTCCGGTTCGACGTTCGAGAACACCGTCGGCGCGCAACTCGCGCTCGTGCAGCAGGGCTCCTCGAGCCCGGCGGCCGCCCTCTCGGCGATCAAGAGCCAGCTCAGCACGTACCTCAACACCCCCAGCCCGCTGTAAGCCCCGCGCGAAAGGCACGACGACGTGACCGCAGCACCAGTCCTGACCCGCCCGACGGAGGCCGCAACGGTCCCCGGGCGGCTCCGCACGCGTGCGAACAGCACCACCCGTGGCCAAGGCCGCAGCGGATGGCTGTTCCTCGCCCCCTTCGGCCTGTTCTACCTGGCCTTCCTGCTCGGCCCGACGGTCTGGATGATCGTCTCGAGCTTCTTCAACACCTCGACCGTCCGCACCGGGCTCGGCAGTTTCGCCGGGTTCGCGAACTACGCGGAGATGCTCGGACGCGCCGACTTCTGGTCGTCGCTCTGGCACACGCTGCAGTTCACGCTCTACACGACGCCGCCGCTGGTGATCCTGGCGTTCGTGTTCGCGGTGCTCACGAACCGGATGAACCGCGGCCAGTGGTTCTTCCGCCTGGCGTTCTTCCTGCCGTTCATCCTGCCGTCGGCGACGATCTCGCTGATCTGGGTGTTCATCTTCACCCCCGCGACCGGTCTGTTCGCGTCGGTCCAGCAGGCACTGGGCATCACGCCGGGCGCCGGGGTGCTGGCCAGCCCGAACACCGCGATGATCGGCGTCGCGATCGCCACGGTCTGGTGGACCCTCGGGTTCAACTTCGTGCTCTACCTCGCGGGCCTCCAGGAGATCCCGCGCGAGCTGTACGAAGCGGCCGCGGTCGACGGTGCATCGAGCTGGCAGCAGATCAAGTCGATCACGCTGCCGCTCCTCGGCCGCACGACCACGCTCGTGATCCTGCTGCAGATCATCGCGAGCCTGAAGATCTTCGACCAGGTGTACCTGATGACGAACGGCGGACCGGGCATCTCGACCCAGGTCTCGCTCCAACTCATCACGGGCGTCGGCTTCACCGACAACCGCCTCGGCGCCGCTTCGGCAGCGTCGGTGCTCCTGTTCATCGTGATCGTCGCGATCGCGGTCATCCGGCAGCTCGTCGAGCGCGCTGCCGCCAAGCGAGAGATCGGTGCCTGACGTGACCACCACCGAGAGCCTCACCACCGCCCGGCCGAAGCTCCGTTCCGGGGTGTCGGCCGCAGCCCCGGCGAACGCCGCGAAGATCGGCGTCTCCGGCAAGGGCTTCAACATCGTCGCGGGCATCATCCTCGGGGTGTTCGCGGTCATCTGGCTCATCCCGAGTCTGTTCGCCCTCAAGACGTCGCTGTCCGACAACGGCGTCGCGGCGCTCGGAGCGAACGCGATCCTGTCGAACTGGAACCCGACGCTGCACTCCTACGCCGCGCTGTTCCAGGCCGGCGACATCTGGAACTGGTACCTGGCGTCGGGCATCACGAGCCTCGTGACGACCGCCCTCACGGTGCTGTTCGCCTCGATGGCGGCGTTCGCGCTGTCCCGTCTGGTGTTCCGCGGCCGCAACGTCGCGTTCCTGCTCATCATCCTGGGCATCATGATCCCGACGCAGGTCCTGATCATCCCGATCTTCCAGGAGCTCAACGCGGTCGGCCTGCTCAACACCTACTGGTCGGTCATCTTCCCGCAGGTGCCCGCTGTGATCGCGGTGTTCATCTTCAAGCAGTTCTTCGACGGCATCCCGCGGGAGCTCGAGGAGGCGGCACGGATCGACGGTGCGGGCATGTGGAAGATCTACTGGTCGGTGATCCTGCCGCTGTCGCGTCCGGTCATCGCAGCGGTCGCGATCCTGACGTTCGTCGGGGTCTGGAACAACCTGCTGCTGCCGCTGTTCGTGCTGTCCAACCCGGATCTCATGACGATCCCCGTCGGGCTCGCCACGGTCCAGGGCAGCTTCGGGCAGCGCTACGCCGACATCCAGGCGGGCGCGATCCTCGCGGCGCTGCCGCTGATCATCCTCTACCTGATCTTCCAGCGGCAGATCGTGGAGGGTGTGACCGGGTCCGGTCTGAAGGGCTGACGCCACCACCACACGGACGGGAGGCACGGTGCCGGCTGGCACCGTGCCTCCCGTCCGTCTGCTGGTCGCGCCGCGCGCCCGGCGGTGCCTGGTCGACCCGGGCGTACCTGGTCGACCCGGGCGTACCTGGTCGACCCGGGCGTGCCTGGTCGAACCATCCGACCAGGTACGCCCGATCCTGCTCCCCATGGCAGGCGTTGTGGGAAGGACCGGGCGGCGCCAGCGAGCGCCGTGACCCCTCGACGCACACATCGACCCAGCACCCGCACCGCGCAGTCTCCGCTCGTCCGGCTAGCCTTGCTCGTCGTGACGCTCCCCCGCCGGCCCCTGCGCGCCCTCGTGCTCGCCGCGGCGGTGGCGTGCGCGCTGGCCCTCGCCGGCTGCAGTGGGCCGTCCGGTACGGACACCGCGCCGGACGGCGGTGGTGGCGGCGGCGCGAAGGCCACCGGCTGGTCCTACCAGGACGCCACGGGGACGACGATCCGGCTCGACCGACGTCCCGAGCGGGTGGTCGCCCTCGACGACGTCGCGATCTCGATGGTCCGCTACGGCCTGCACCCGGTCGGCACGTTCGGCCGGTTGCCGCTCGCGGCGGACAGCCGGTGGGACGGGCTCGACACCGACGGCATCGCGGACATCGGATCGGCGAGCACCACCGACGGCGACGGTGACGGTTCGGACGGCGTCGACGTCGACCGGGTCGCTGCACTGCACCCCGACCTCATCATCACCACGATCGCGCCGGTGGACGCCGCCGGCACGCTCCCGTCCGGCCACGTCGGGACCGGCATCGCCGACACCGAGCAGCAGCGGGAACTGGCGGAGATCGCCCCCGTCGCCGAGGTCCGGTGGGGCGGTGACGGCGCCGAAGTCGTCCGGGACGTGACCGACCTCGCGCGGTCGCTCGGCGCCGAGCAGTCCGTCGTGGACGCCGCGGAGACCGAGTTCGACGACGCGGCGTCGGCGTTGGAGTCAGCGACCCGGGACCACGACGTCCGGCTGACCGCGCTGTACGCCGACCACGACGGCGTCTACGTCGCCCGGCCCGAGGACGTCCCCGCGCTGCAGCTCTTGGCGTCGCACGGAGCCGACCTGACCGTGCCCGGGCCGAAGGGCTACGCGTGGGGCGTGTACTCATGGCCGAACGCCGGGAAGGTCCGGGGCGACGTGCTGCTGCTCTCGGACCAGGGCTACCAGGCGGACGACCTCGTGGAGCAGCCGACCTTCGCCGACCAGCCGGCGCTCGTCGCGGGACAGGTGCACCCGTGGACGTCGCCCGTGCTCGACTACGCGTCCCAGGCCGCGGCGATGCGGCAGCTCGCCACGTGGATCACCGAGAGCGAACCACTCGACCGGTAGCGCCGGGGCCCCGGCCGCAGCCGCGGCCCCGGCCCCGGCGAGGCGAGGCAGGGCGGGGCGAGACTCGGGCCCGCGGACAGTTTCGCGGTCCGAGGGCCGCGAAACTGTCCGCCCAGCCGAGTCTCGGGAGCCCGGCGGCGCCGGCCGGCCGCGCTCACCCCGCGACCGCGGCGCCGCTCATCCCGCCGGGTAGGCCGCGTTCACCGCCTCCTGTGCCTGCCTCCACACCGAGGCCCGCGCCCCCGCGTACGTCCCGCCCTGGCCGTTCCCGACGTACCGCAGGTTCGTCTTCCCGCCGTCCGTGTTCCCCTGCCAGTACGCCGTCACCACGCGTGCGGTGCCGCCGACGAGCCACACCTGGTCCGCGACGTCCGTCGTGCCCGTCTTGCCGAACAGGGTCATCCCGTCAGCGGTCTGCCCGCCGGTCGCCGTGCCACCGCGGAACGCGCCCTGCATGACCTCGAAGGCGGTTGCGGCGACGGCGGGCGAGAGCACCTGTCGGCAGGTCTCCGGCTGTCCGCCGAGGTCCGTCCCCGTCCGGTCCACGACCTGGTCCACCACGACCGGGTCACAGCGGACGCCGCCGTTCGCGATGGCCGTGTACGCCGACGCCATGGTGAGGGGTGCGATGTTCTCGGTGCCGAGGATCGCGGCCGGGTTCGCGCCGACCCGGCCGCCCGTAGCGAGGTGGACGCCGAGCCGCTCCGCGACGTCCCGGATGTCGCACAGGTCGAGCTGCGCGGCCATCGACACGTACGCGCCGTTGACCGACTGTGCGGTGGCCGCATGGACCGAGTACGGGCCGGTCTGTCCCGGTGAGTCGTTCCGCGGGTTCCACGGTGCGTCGATCGTCTGTCCGCACTGCGTCCACGTCCGCTGCTCGTGCCGGGTGCCGTCGACCACCGTGTCCGGGCTCCGTCCGGCCTCGAGCCAGGCGAGCAGGGTGAACACCTTGTAGGTCGAACCGGGTTGGAAGCCCGTGGAGTTCCCCGAGGCTTCGTCGACGGCGTAGTTCAGCGAACTCGATCCCCGGGCCGCGGCGGCCGAACGGTCGTACGCGGTGTTCTGCGCCATCGTCAGGACCCGGCCGGTCGACGCCTCGACCGAGTCGAACGTCGCCCCGAGCGCGAGTGCCGGTTCGGTCGCCGGGTCGTACCGGTCGAGCAGCTCCTTCTGCTGGCCGTTCCGATCCAGGTCGAGCGTCGTCTGCACCCGGTACCCGCCCGTGCGCCAGGCGGCGTCACGCTCGGCCTGCGTGGCTCCGAGCTGGGGCAGGGTCCGGGCGACCTGCACGGCGTGCTCGCAGAAGTACTCGGCGCCCGCGACGACCGAGGCGCACCCCTGCTGCGGCGCGGTGAGGTGCACGTACTCGGCCGGCTTCGACGCGAGGGCGGTCCGCAGGTCGGCCGCGGAGAGGTGACCCTGCTCGTGCATTGCCCGCAGGATGACGTCACGCCGTGCCTGGTTGTCCCGGTGGTGGGCCGGCGTCGAGAGGTCTCGGCGTTCCGGCCACTGCACGATCGCCACGAGCGACGCCGCCTCGGCCGGGCTGAGATCGGTGGCGTCCTTGCCGTAGTAGCGCTGCGCTGCGGCCTGCACACCGTAGGTCTGGTCGCCGAAGTACGCGATGTTGAGGTACGCGGTGAGGATCTCCTGCTTCGAGTACCGCTTCGCCAGGCCGATCGCGAGCTTGATCTCCTCGAGCTTCCGCTGCGGGGTCCGGGCCGTGGCCTCCGCGACCGCCGCCTCGGCCTCAGCCGCGGGCAGCTGCGACGCCTGCTCGATCTTGATGTTCCGGACGAGCTGCATCGTGAGCGTCGATCCGCCGGACCCGCCCTTCCCCTGCTTCGCCGCGACGCTCACGAGACTGCGGACGAGCGAGGTCGCATCGACGCCGCCGTGCTCCCAGAAGCGCTTGTCCTCACCGTCGACCGCGGCGTGCTTCAGTGTCTCGCTGATCCGGTCGTAGGGCAGCTGCTCGCGGTTCCGGTCGAACACGTCCGCGAGGTGCACGGGCTTGCCGCCGCGGTACGCCCACACCTCGTTGCGGCTCGGCAGCTCGCCGACCTCGATGTACTCCGGCAGCGACGAGAACGCGTCGATCGCCGACGACGTCCCGAACCCCACCAGCGCGACCGCCGGCGTCACGCCGACGCCGACCACCAGGCCCGCCAGCACGCTGCCGCCGACGAAGCCGCTCGCCGCTGCGATCACTCGTCCGAACCCCATGTGTCCCCCTCGTGCACCGCGGATCGGTGCCTTCGTGTCGGACCGTGCCGGGCGGAACCGGACGGTCCCCGGGATCTCACGGGGGATACCCGGCACGTCGACTGGGAGAGCGCCGAGTCGGTACGGATCGTTACCCCGTGACGGCCGGGAGGCCCGTGGCGGCGCCGCCACGGGCCTCCCGGCCGTCGTCTGGTCACGTTCCGGCAACGACCGGTTCGGACCGCACCGCCGACGGCCCCGGCGCGGAGCGGCCGGGGCGCCGCGAGTAGCCTCGACTGATGGCGGGGAACGGGTGGCGCGAGGACGTCCTGGGGGCACCGTTCGAGCGGCTCGAACTGCCGCTCGGCGAAGACCGCGAGGGACCGGTCGTCGCCACCCTCGTCCGACGGCGACACAGCCCGACGGACACGCTCCTGCAGCCGCGGGGACCACTGCACGGTGTGGACGTGCTCTACGTCCACGGGTGGTCCGACTACTTCTTCCAGGTGGAGCTCGCGGAGCGGATCGAGCGGCTCGGCGCGCGCTTCCACGCCCTCGACCTCCGCAAGTACGGGCGGAGTCTCCGCCCGCACCAGACGCCGGGCGACGTCGGGGACCTGGCGACCTACGACGAGGACATCGCGGCCGCACTCGACGCGATCTCGACCGAACACCGCGGTGGCCCGCGCCGACGCCTGGTACCGATGGGCCACTCGACCGGTGGGTTGACCCTCTCGCTGTGGGCGGCCCGACACCCCGAACTCGTCGACGGCCTCGTGCTCAACAGCCCGTGGCTGGAGTTCCAGGGCGCGGCGATCGGACGGGCGCTCGTGGCGCCGGTGCTCAAGCTCGGTGCGCGGCGGAACCCGCTCGCCCCGATGCCGGCCGTCGACCCCGGCTTCTACACCCGCACCGTGTCCGCCAGCGGCGAGGGGTCGTGGACGTACGACCAGCGGTGGCGACCGGAGCGGGGGTTCCCGCTGCACCCCGGGTGGCTGTCGGCGGTGTTCGAGGGGCAGGCGCGGGTCGAGGCGGGGCTCGGGATCACGGTGCCGGTGCTCGTCATGCTCAGCGACAAGAGCATGTTGCAGCCGCGGTGGGACGAGGGCATGGCGCACGCCGACGTGGCGCTCAACGTCGACGTCGTGGCGCACCGGGCGCTGTCGCTCGGTGACGAGGTCACCGTGCGGCGGCTGCGGGGAGCGTTGCACGACGTCGTGCTGTCCGAGCCCGCGGTGCGCGAGCGGGCGTACGACGCCGTGGCACGTTGGGCGCACGCGTTGCCCCGGTGAGCAGCAGGCATCGTCGTCGCGGGTGGCCGGGGCGCGACGTCGCGCGGTCCTCCGCGGTCGTGCCCGGCGTCAACGACGGAGTGCGCCGACGGCGGTCCGGGTGGCCTCGGCGACGAGGGCGTCCGACGGTCCGGCGTCCGGGCGGTCGGTGCGGGTCATCACGACGAGCACGATCGGTCGCCGTCCCGGAGGCGTCACGAGGCCGATGTCGTTCCGCACGCCGTACTCCCCCGTGCCGGTCTTGTCGGCGACCCGCCACCCGGACGGCACACCGGCACGGATCGTCCCGTCGCCCGTCGTCGTCGCCAGCATCGCGCGCTGGAGCACCCGGCGGTCGTCCGCGTCGAGGACGTCCCCGAGGAGCACGTCGCGCAGGTCGGCGGCGAACTGCTCAGGGGTGCTCGTGTCGCGGACGTCACCGGGGGTCGCTGCGTTGAGCTCGGGCTCGAGTCGGTCAACCCGGGTCGTCCGGTCGCCGATCCCCCGCAGCCAGGCCTCGACGGCGTCCGGTCCGCCGAGCCGCTCCACGAGGAGGTTCGCGGCGGTGTTGTCACTCATGCTGACGGCCGCGTCGACGAGCTCCAGGACGGTCATCCCGGTGTCGACGTGCCGTGCGGTCACCGGAGCGTACGCGAGCAGGTCGCCGCGGTCGTAGTGCACCACCGTGTCGAGGTCGGCCGCCGACGAGCGGTCGAGCACCGCCGCGGCGATGAACACCTTGTTCGTCGACGCGAACGGGAAGCGGTCGCCGCCGCGGTACGCGAGCGTCGTCCCGGACTCCGTGTCGACCGCGACGACGCCGAGCCGAGCGTCGGACCCACGTTCGAGCGCGGCGAACGCGGAGTCCGCGTTCGCCGAGACCGTCGGGGCTGCGGTCAGCGCACTCGGCCGCGGTGCCGGTGCCGAGTCGACCGGCCGCGACGTCCCTCCGCTCGGTGCGTCCGGGCCGGAGCAGCCGACGAGGACGGCGCCGAGGGCGATGCCGACGACGAGGGCCGTCCACCGGGTTCCACGCACGACCCCAGCCTGCACGACCGGGTGGCTCAGGGCTGGATGGACACCCAGTCGATGAGCACGTGCCCGGGTTTGCCGGTGTTCCCGATCTGGAAGGTGTACCGGTGCGGGGTGGTCGGCACCGACTCGGTCACCGTCTCGAGCAGGACTCCGTCCAGGAAGTAGCTGACCGACTTCCCCGGCACCCAGACCGTCGTGTAGGTGTGCCAGTCCTTCCACGACGCATCGGTCAGGATCCGGTAGGCCTTGTCGGCGTGCCCCGGCACCATCGAGTGGTGGAAGACGTCCGGCTTGCCGGAGAACCCGCCCTCGGGGTAGTCGAGTTCCCCCTCGGACGCGTCGTTCGACGTCGGCCAGAGCATGACCGCCGTCCCGTTGCCGCGACCGCCCTCGACCTTCATGCGGATGCTGAACGTGCCACCGGTCTGCGCCCACGCCGTCGCCGGCGGTCCGAAGACCCCGGCAGCGCCCTGGGTGCCGTTCATCGCGACGTCCATGACACCGTCGTGCGCGCTGATGAGGGCGCCGGAGTAGTACTTGTCGCTCGTTCCCTCGTCGTACGCCTGCCAGGCGTTCGCGTACTTCGCCCCGAACTGCCCGCCGCTGGCCGCCGGGGTCGTGAAGTCCTCGAAGAACGCCGCCTGCGGGCCGAGCACGGGGTCCGGCACGGTCGGGCTGGCGGAGGCGCTCGGGGTCGAGGACGCGGTCGGGGTGCGTGGTTGCAGGGTGCCCTCCCGGGTCGAGCCGGACGCGGACGCGTCGCCGGACGCCGCAGCGCCGGTGGGCGCACCTGCGTCGGTCGTCCCGCTGGTGGCGGCAGCGCCCGAGTGGTCCGTGGACGTCGCGCTGCTCGGTGACGGCGACAGGCTCGGGACGAGCTCGCTGCCCTGCGCCGGCGTGAGGAACGCCAGCATCACGGCGACGGTGACCCCGGCGACGACCAGCACGACGGCTCCCCGGAGGAGGCCCCCGCGCGTCGAGGTCGTCCGCTCGCGCCGTCGCGAGGTGCGTTGCCGTGTCACGATCTGCTCCTGTACTGCCCTGTCACCGACAGGTTCACCCACGGAACGAATCGGCGCCTCCGTCCACGGGGTCGACGGCGGCAAGCCGCACGGCCGTGCGGGAAACCGAGCACCGGTAGCGTGGCCCGCATGGCCGTCCACCTCACCCGTCTCGACCCCACCGGTGCCGACCGGGAGGCCCTGGTCGTCTTCCTGACGACGGAGGAGTTCCCGTTCCACGTGCGACGCCGCATCGAGCGGGCCGACGCCGAGCGCGGCATCGACGAGGGCGCGTGGCGCGACGACGAGCACGACTCGTTCTGGATCGACTCCGACGAGCACGACCGCGTCGGGGTGCTGCGTCTGGAGGACCTCGAGGACCCCGTCCCGCTGTTCGACCTGCGGATCGCCGGCGAGCACCGCGGGAAGGGACTCGGCGTCGAGGCGCTGCGAGCGGCGACCGACCACGTGTTCCGCACGCTGCCCGAGGTCACCCGGTTCGAGGGGCAGACGCGCGAGGACAACACCGCCATGCGTCGGGTGTTCCGCCGCGCCGGGTGGGTGAAGGAGGCGCACTACCGAGAGGGGTGGCCGGTGCCCGGCGGGGAGCCGCTGGCGTCGGTGGCCTACGGCGTGCTGCGGCGCGACTGGGAGTCCGGTACGACGACCCCGGTCCCGTGGGACGACGAGCCGGCCTGATCGACCAGGCCGACGCGGTCAGACGGTCGCCCAGCGCACCAGGTCGTCGACCCCCGGGTCGTAGCCGTCGGTCGTGTCCACCTCGAGCAGGGGGCACCCGAGGTCGAGCGGAGGCACGGTCGCCGGAGCGTTCGCGAGTGCCCGGTCGTTCAACCGCGCCTCGTGGCCCCGGGCGACGAACCGGCCGTGCCAGGTCGGGGTCACGCAGTGCAGGTTCCGGATCGGCCACGGTCCGCCGAGGACGTCACGGACCTCCGCCTCGGACTGGCCGCGGTACAGCGTCGCCTCCGCGATGACGCTGGACCCCGCCCGGGCGTAGGCCGCCGTCACGCTCCAGAACGCGGCGACACCGAGCGGCACGACCTCGTCGCGGTCGACGTCGCCGGCCGCCGTGATCCCGGCGTAGAGCTCGTCGCGGTGCACCTGCGGCCAACCGAGCCGCGCGGCGAGCGCCGTCGCGAGCGTCGTCTTGCCGCTAGCGGGCGCGCCACTCACGAGCAGGACCGTCACAGCGCGTTCCAGCGGTCGAGGGCGGCCGACAGCGGGTGCATGGTGACCAGCGTACGGACGGGAGGCGCGTGACGGCGCCGCCACGGGCCTCCCGTCCGCCTTGCGGTCGCCTCAGCGTCCGACCCGGCTCGGGGGACGAATCTGGGCATGCACTCGGAGTCGATGCACTGAGTGCATCGATGCACCTAGTGTCTACAGACGTGACCCTCGCACCCGACCGCCGTGCCGCCCTCAAGGCGAAGCACCGTGCAGCGATCCTGCAGGCCGCGCGCGACCTCATCGCGGAGCGGGGCGGACGCGAGTTCGGGGTCGACGACCTCGCGGCGCGGGCCGACGTCGCGCGACGGACGGTCTTCAACCACTTCGCGTCCTTGGACGAGGTCCTCCTCACCGTCTGCGAAGAGGAGCTGTCGGTCATCATCGACCGCTTCCTGGCCGACATGGCGAAGACCCCGGTCGGCGACGGGTCGCGGTCGTCGATGTTCGACGAGCTCGAGTCCGCCGCCCGCGGAGCCGACCTCGCGCCGGCGATCGCGAGCATGTACCGGATCCTCGGCGAACCCGGCAAGTCCGACCCGAAGGCAGCGGTGCTCACGCAGACCGCGTTCTCGCGGGTCACCGAACGGCTCCGCGACGAGGTCACGCGCCGTCACCCGGCCGCTGACGAGCTCGACGCCGCGCTGCTCGTGGAGTCGCTCATGAGCGGCATCGTCGTGATCGCGGACCACTGGCTCGCGCACACTGGCCCGTCGCTCGACCGCGCATCCCTGGACGCGTGGGACGCACTGCTGAGCAGGCTCGTCCACAGCGTCCGCAGCGGCTACATGCCCACCGACTGATCCGCACCCCCAAGGGGTCCACCGGCGCACCCCGTCACCACACAGCACGCAGCACGCACTACGAAAGGAACGGGGCACCCCACATGGCCGGCCTCCTCTACCGACTCGGGCGGTTCTCCGCCCGCAGGCACTGGCTCGTGATCATCGCCTGGATCGTGATCATGGGCATCGCCGGGCTCACCTACAGCCTGTTCGCCGGGTCGATCTCGTCCTCGATCTCGATCCCGAACACCAAGACCAGCCAGGTGCAGGACGAGCTCGCCGACAAGTTCCCGTCGGCGAACGGCGGCACCGGCACGCTCGTCTTCCGGACCACGGACGGCAAGGCGTTCACGGATGACCAGAAGACCGAGGTCAAGGACTTCCTCGACGGGCTGAAGAGCGAGGACGGCGTGAAAGACGTCACCGACGGCTTCACCACGCAGCAGCAGCTCGACGATCAGCGGCAGAAGATCGTCGACGGCCGCAAGGAGATCAGCGACGGCCGGGAGAAGATCTCGGACGGCCGGAAGCAGATCGAGGACGGTCAGGACCAGCTCGACGCGCAGAAGTCGCAGCTGGAGTCCGGGAAGACGAAGATCGAGCAGGCGCAGCAGCAGCTCGACGCGCAGAAGGCCCAGGCCGAGGCTGCCGGAGCTGCCGCCTCCGCAGCCGCGCAGGCACAGCTCCAGCAGGCCCAGGCGCAGATCGACGCGCAGCAGCAGCAGATCACCGCGGGTCAGCAGCAGATCACCGCTGCCCAGCAGCAGATCGACGAGAACACGAAGAAGCTCGACGAGAACGAGCAGAAGCTGGACGACAGCGAGCAGGAGCTGGAGCAGGGGTCGAAGCTCCTCGACCTGTCGAAGGACATCCGCTTCGTGTCCTCGAACGACTCGGCCGCGATCGGCACCGTGCAGTTCACGAAGTCGACCTACGAGGTGCCGCAGAGCACGAAGCAGGCGATCTCGGACAAGGCCGAGGCGGCGAAGATCAGCGGCGTCGACGTGTACGTGTCGAACGACATCGCACAGGGTGTGCCGTCGATCCTCGGTCCGGGCGAGGTCATCGGCGTGATCATCGCCGCGATCGTGCTGTTCCTCATGCTCCGCACGATCATCGGCGCCGCGATCCCGCTCGTCTCGGCGGTGCTCGGCGTCGGCGTCGCGTCCCTCGCGGCACTGTCGTTCTCGAGCCTCGTCGAGTTCATCTCGGTCACGCCGGTGCTGGGGGTGATGCTGGGCCTGGCGGTCGGCATCGACTACTCCCTGTTCATCCTCAACCGGCACCGCACGCAGCTGAAGGCCGGCATGGACGTGCACGAGTCGATCGGCCTGGCGAACGGCACCTCCGGCAACGCGGTCGTGTTCGCCGGCACCACGGTCATCGTGGCCCTGCTCGCGCTGAACATCACGGGCATCCCGTTCCTCGGCCTGATGGGGACGGTCGGCGCCGTCGCGGTGCTGTTCGCGATCCTCATCGCCACGTCGTTCACCCCGGCGCTGCTGTCGCTGCTCGGCATGCGCATCCTGCGCCGCAAGGAGCGCGAGCGCATCGGCAACACGGACTCCGTCCGGGTGCCGAACAAGCCGATGTCGACCTGGCGTGCGGTGATCACCCTCGTCGCCGGTGTCGCCGTGCTCGGCACCGTCGCCCTGCCCGCGACGCAGATGCGGCTCGGCCTGCCCACGGGCGCGTCCGAGGACGTCGAGTCGTCGCAGTACCAGGCGTACAAGACCCTGTCGGACGAGTTCGGCGCCGGGCAGAACGGTCCGCTGCTCGTCGTGGCGGACCTGCCGAAGGCGGTCAGCGAGGACGACGTGACCGCGACCGAGGTCACCATCGGCCAGGCCCTGGCGAAGAACGACGACGTCAAGGCAGTCCTGCCGATCGGGGCGTCGAAGGACCGCGACATCATCGCGTTCCAGGTGAAGCCCGCCGGCGGCCCGGACAGCGTCTCGACCGAGACGCTCGTGCAGGACCTCCGCTCGCAGCAGGTGCGCGTCGACGACGGGAAGGCCACGCTCGGCGTCGCGGGCAACGCCTCCGCGAACATCGACGTGTCGGAGAAGCTCTCGAACGTGCTGCCGCTCTACCTCGCGGTCGTCGTCGGGCTGTCGCTCATCATCCTGATCATCGTGTTCCGGTCGTTCCTCGTGCCGATCACCGCGACGGCCGGGTTCATCCTGTCCGTGCTCGCGTCGTTCGGTGGCCTGACCGCGATCTACCAGTTCGGCTGGCTCGGCGCGGTGTTCGGCGTGCACGACCCGGCGCCGATCCTGAGCTTCCTGCCGATCATCGAGATCGGGATCCTGTTCGGGCTCGCGATGGACTACCAGCTGTTCCTCGTGTCGGGCATGCGCGAGGCGTACGCGCACGGGGCCTCGGCGAAGGTCGCGGTCCAGCGGGGCCTGCACGCCGGGCGAGCGGTGGTCACGGCGGCGGCGATCATCATGATCTCCGTGTTCGCGGGCTTCATCTTCTCGGATTCGTCGACCATCAAGCCGATCGGCTTCGGGCTCGCGTTCGGTGTGCTGCTCGACGCATTCGTGGTCCGGATGCTGCTCATCCCCGCGGTGATGCACCTGCTCGGCCGCAGCGCCTGGTGGATCCCGAAGTGGCTCGACCGCATCCTGCCGGACGTGGACGTCGAGGGCGCCAAGCTCGAGCGCTCGCACCCGAGCGGCGGGCACGGCGAGCAGCGGAACGACGGCCGCGACCTCTCCGCCGCCGAGCGCGGTCGCGATGCGGCGCACCACGGCGCGCACGCCGCGGCGGCCGAGCCCGACGCGAACCCGCACGAGGGCCACACGCCGACGCACCGCGCGTAGCCCGCGGGGCGCTCCGCGCCCGACGCAACCGCCTGGAGGCGCGGTGCCGGTCCCCGAGACCGGTACCGCGCCTCCAGTGCGTTGCCCGTCGCCGCTGGTGGTGCCCGGCGCGGTGGAGCGTGCCTGGCAGGAACGGGCGTGCCTGGCGGAAGCGGGCATGCCTGGCGGAAACGGGCATGCCTGGCGGAAACGGGCATGCCTGGGCATTCGTTCCTGGTGAGGACGCCCGATCTCACCAGCCATCACGCGCGCTGTGGGAAAGAACGTGCACAGCCGACGCGGAAAAGCGCATCGCGAGAGTCGGTCCGTTCGTGCACGAAGCGTAGGGTGGCGGCATGACCGAGACGGACGTCGACCCGCTCGCCCTCGACCGGCAGCTCTGCTTCGCCCTCGCCGCCACGAGTCGGAGCGTCATCGGCCTGTACCGCGACCTGCTCGAGCCGATGGGGCTCACCCACCCGCAGTACCTCGTGATGCTCGCACTGTGGGAGCGCGATCCGCGGTCGGTGCGCGAGATCGCGCGTGAACTCCGACTCGACTCGGCGACCCTGAGTCCTCTGCTCAAGCGGCTCGAGGCCTCCGGCTACGTCAAGCGCGCCCGGAGCACGGCCGACGAGCGGCAGCTCGAGGTCTCGCTGACCACGGCGGGCCGCGCGCTCCGGGACCGTGCCGAGGCCGTCCCGCTCGCCGTGGCCGACCGGCTGGGCTGGCCGCTCGCCCGACTCGAAGCGCTGAAGGACGACCTCACCGAGCTGCTGGAGCGGGTCGACCACTGATGGCCCTGGCGCGCCGCAACGCTTCGTGGCAGAATCATTCGTGCACTAACGAAAGGAAGGGCGATGGGTCGCTTCGGCCGCTGGTACGAGAAGTGGAACACCACGCTCATCGAGAAGATGGGCCCGTCGCAGATCGGCGCCGGGCACCCCGAGGGCGTCGACGACCGCACGGTCGACCGCCCGTGCCCCATCTGCGGCCAGCCGCTGTCGCAGCACCAGGTGATCCGTCCCGAGGGTCAGGTGCGTTCATCGACGCTCGTGTGCCCCGGTCGCTGACGATCCGCTCCGAAGAGGAATTGCAGCCGGCAACACGTGGTTCAACGGACACGTGAAGCTCTTCGAACCCGCCGACTTCGGCGCACTGCACCTCCGCAACCGGATCGTCATGGCACCGCTCACGCGCACCCGCGCCGGCGCCCAGGGCATCCCGAACGACCTGCTCGTCGAGCACTACCGCCAGCGGGCCGGCCTCGGCATGATCATCACCGAGGGCACCTGGCCCGTGCAGGAGGGCCGCTCCTACCCCGGGCAGCCCGGCATCGAGACCGACGAGCAGATCGCCGGTTGGCGTCGCGTGACGGACGCCGTGCACGCCGAGGGCGGCACCATCGTCATGCAGCTCATGCACGGCGGCCGTGTCTCGCACACGTCGATCTCCGAGACGCCGCGGATCGTCGGCCCGAGCGCGATCGCCGCCCCCGGCCAGACGCACCTCGCCGACGGCAGCAAGGCGGACATGCCCGTCCCGCACGAGCTGACCACCGCCGAGGTCCGCGAAGCCGTCCAGGGCTTCGTGCAGGCCGCCCGCAACGCGATCGCCGCCGGGCTCGACGGCGTCGAGGTCCACGGCGCGAACGGCTACCTCGTGCACGAGTTCCTCTCCCCCGTCTCGAACACCCGCACCGACGAGTACGGCGGCTCCCCCGAGAACCGCGCGCGCTTCGCCGTCGAGGTCACCACCGCCATCGCCGAGGCGATCGGCGCCGACCGGGTCGGCATCCGTCTCTCGCCGCAGCACAACATCCAAGGAGTGCTCGAGGAGGACGACGCCGACGTGCTCGCCACCTACACCGCGGTCGCGGAGGGCCTGGCGCCGCTCGGGCTCGCGTTCGTCGACGTGCTGCAGGCCGAACTGACCTCGGACCTCGTGCAGACCATCCGTCGGACCGCCGGTGCACCGTTCATCGCGAACTCGGGCTTCTCGTCGGTGACCACCCGTGACGAAGCGATCGCGCTGCTCGACTCCGAGCACGTGGACGCCGTGGCGGTGGGTCGTCCGGCGATCGCGAACCCGGACCTCGCGCTCCGTTGGGAGCAGGACGAGGAGCTGAACGAGCCGCGGCCGGAGCTCTTCTACGGCGCCACGGCCGAGGGCTACACGGACTACCCGACGCTGGCCGAGTCGCGCGTGCAGGTCGCGTAGTCGACGCGACCGCCTGACGGACGGGAGGCGCGGTGCCGGCTGGCACCGCGCCTCCCGTCCGTCTCGGGGTGCGCACACACACGCGTGGCGGTCCGGTCGGCGCTGGTCGATGCGGAACGACGCTGCCGCTGTCGTGCGACAGCGGCAGCGTCGTTCGGCAACGGTTCGGGTCGGGTCAGGACGCGAGGCGGGTGATCAGGTCCGCCGCGAGCGCCGTGCGCTGCACCATGCCGTCGATCGACACCCACTCGTGACGCGCGTGCGCGCCGTCGCCGACGGCTCCGAGCCCGTCGAGGACGGGTAGGCCCAGCGCGGCCGCGAAGTTGCCGTCACTGGCACCGCCGACGGCGATCTCCTCGGCTTCCCACCCGTGGTCGGACGCGACGGCCCTGGCGGTCTCGAACAGCGAGGCGATGGCGGCACTCCGCTGCATCACCGGCCGGTTCCAGCCCCCGGTCACCTCCAGACGCGCGCGGTCACGGTGCGGCCGGAGCGCGTCGAGCGCGGCGTCCACGCGGTCCATCTCGGAGCGTTCGGCGACGCGCACGTCCACCTTGGCCGAAGCTCGCCCGGCGGTGACGTTCGACCGGGAGCCGCCGACGATCGTGCCGACGTTGACGCTCGTGCCCGCGGCGAGGTCCGCCGTCGCGTGCAGCGACAGGACAGCTCGCGCCATCTCGTCGATCGCGCTCACGCCGTTCTCCGGGTCGAGTCCGGCGTGCCCCTCGATGCCGTGCGTGGTCACCTCGAAGATGCCGACGCCCTTCCGCGCTGTCTTCAGTGCGCCGCGGGCGCTCGCCTCGAACACGAGCACGGCGTCCGCTCCGACGACCGCGTCCTCGATCACCGGCCGGGAGGCGGGTGATCCGATCTCCTCGTCGCCGTTGAGCACGAGACGGATCGCCGGGAGGGGCAGGCCGGTGTCCCTCGCGAGCACGAGGCCGTGCACCGCCTGGACGAGCCCCGCCTTCATGTCGAACGCACCCGGGCCGGTCAGGCGGTCACCGTCGACGCTGACGGGCCAGTCGGCGAGCGTACCGAGCGGCCAGACGGTGTCGTAGTGGCAGAGGAGCACGACTGTCCGGGTGCTGCCGCCCGTGGCCGGCCAGTCGAGCACCGCGGTGTCGCCGTGGACGCCACCCGCGACGGTCCGCTCGGTCGCGGGCGTGCCGAGGTGGCGCTCCACGAAGGTCCGTACCCAGCCGAGGCCGGCGGCGAGCGCGCCGCGGTCGTCGGACGGGGTCTCCTGCTCGATGTACTCGGTGACGTCGGCGACGAGGGTGTCCCGCAGCGCGGCGGCGGCCCGCACGACCGCACTCATGCTGCGGCCAGTCGGTCGAGTTCCGCGAGGTGTGCTTCGTCCATGGCGATCGCGTGCGTCTCCAGCGCGGTGATGCGGTCGACGAGCCACGACAGGAGCGGGGTCGGGATGCCGTGACGCTCCGCCGCGTCGAGCACCGGCTGGTACTGCGTCGGGACCTCGGTCCGCCGGCCGCGCACGGCGATGTCCCGCCAGATGCCCGACCGCTTCTTCGTCTGGGCACCGAGCCAGGTGACGAGACCGTCGGTGGCCGTGTCCGGGGCGCTGGAGTCACGCGTGGTCGCGGTGTCCGGGGCCGCGGTCCCTGGAGTCAAGTACGCCTCGGGGGTGAAGGCGTCGAAGCGTTCGAGTGTGATGCCCTCGGCGGTGGCGACCGTGAGCACCTCGCGCACGAGGGCGTGCATGCCCGTCCGGTGCCGGTCGATGAGGTCGCCCATGTCCTCGTCGGCGAGCGCGGTGGCAACGAGCATCGCCCCGAAGCCGAGCTTGGACCAGAGGAACCCGGGCACGTTGTCCGAGACGATGGGGGTGCCCCAGTGGTGCAGGTCACGCGCCAGGGCCTCGACCCGTGGGCTCGACCCACCGGCGAACTCGCCGAGCGCGATGTCCCCGATGCCGCCGTCGCGCACGACCCCGGGGCCGACGACGTCGGCGAACAGGTCGACGAACGCCGCGACGGTCCGGTCGGCACCGACGTGCTCGGCGATGGTCGACTCGTTCAGGCCGTTCTGCATCGAGACCACCCAGCCGTCCACGGCAAGACGCGGTGCGATCCAGGCCGCAGCCGTGTCGGTGGCCTGGGCCTTCACCGCGAGGAGCACGGCCCCGAGTCGTTCCGGTGCGTCGTCCGGTGTGGAGATCGCGGGCCGCGCGCTGACGGGGCCGTCCGGTGTCTCGATGCGGAAGCCGCGCTCCCGGACGGCCGCGACGTGTTCCTCGTCGGCGTCGACCAGGTGGACGTCGGCTCCGCCGAGCTGGAGGTGCACAGCCAGCGTGCCCCCGATCGCTCCGGCGCCGACGATCGTGTACTGCGGGGTCATGCGTGTTCCTCCCGGCCGTCGGCCGTCCAGTGCTGCGGGAGGTTCCACGCGCCCGTCGACGATCCGCCGTCGACGCGCAGCACCTCCCCGGTGATCCAGTTCGCCTCGTCGCCCGCGAGCCAGACGACCGCGCGCGCGATGTCGTCCGGCAGGCCGCGCCGTCCGAGGGGGTTGTCTCCGACGGCATCCGCGTACTCGGCGGTGACCGGGTTGACCGCGGAGTCGACGGTCACGAAACCCGGGGCGACGGCGTTCACGCGGATGCCGTGGTGGCCGAGCTCGAGCGCGGACGCCCGCGTGGCGGCTTCGAGCGCCGCCTTCGACGTCGAGTACGGCGCGGCTCCCGGGCGGGCGCGCAGTGCCGCACCCGAGGAGATGTTCACCACGCTCGCGCCCCGGCCCACAGGGACGGCTCGACGGGCGAGCGCGACGGTGAGGAGGACGGGTGCTCGTGTGTTGACGTCGAGTACTCGGTCCCAGGTCGCCGCGTCGAGGTCGAGGAACGGCGTCGCCGGGTAGACCCCGGCGCTCGACACGAGGACGTCGACCGGAGCGCGGTCCCACGCTTCGTCCACCACCGCTCCGGGGGCGTCGCCGTCCCGCAGGTCGGCGGTGATCGCGGTCACCCGACCGGCTCCGGCATCCCGGGCGAGTGCCTCGGTCTCCCCGAGCGGCGCGGCGGTGCGGTCGCAGAGCGTGATGTCCGCGCCGGTGCGGGCGAAGGCGAGGGCGATCCCACGGCCGATGCCGGAGCCGGCACCCGTGACGAGGACGTGCCGCATCAGTCGAGCACCTTGCCCTTCGTCTCCGGCATCGTGAGGTAGACGACGAGGCCGATCGCGGCAGCGGCTGAGGCGTACACCCACACCCAGCCGCTGAGCCCGACGGTGTTCATCCAGGTGGTGACGTACGGCGCGGTGCCACCGAAGAGGGCGACGGCGATCGCGTAGGGCACGCCGATGCCGCTCGCCCGCACCTCCGGCGGGAACTGCTCGGCCATGATCACCGCGCAGTTCGCCGAGTAGCCGAGCAAGAGCACGATCCCGACGACCTCGACGAGCAGCAGCGACCAGAACCCGCCGCCGATGATCTGGAACGCCGGCCAGGCGAAGACCAGGAAGCCGCCGGCGAACGCGGCCATGGTGGGCTTCCGACCGATGCGGTCCGACAGGATGCCGGCGAAGGGCAGGAGCACGAGGAACACGATCATCGCGATGACGTTCGCGAGGAGTGCCTCGGACAGCGGGATGCCCGTCGTCACCGCGGCGTAGGTCGGCATGTAGCTGACCCACATGTAGTAGAGCAGCGTGCCCGCGATGGTGATCCCGAAGACGCGCGCGACGGCGGCCGGGTGCTCCTTGAACATGCGGAAGAACGAGCTCTTGTGGTCGCCGGCGGCCTGGTTCGCGGCGTTGCGGTCCTTCGCGACCCGGAACGACTCGGTGTCCTCGACGGAACGGCGGAGCCACAGTCCGACGAACCCGAGCGACGCCGCAAGGACGAACGCCAGGCGCCAACCCCAGCTGTCGACCGCGTCCTCCGAGAGCGTGCTCGTGATGAGCGCCCCGATGCCCGAGGCGATGAGCACACCGCCACCCACGGAGACCTGCTGCCACGACCCGGCGAAGGCTCGCCGACTCGGTGCCGCCGACTCGACGAGGAACGCCGACGACGAGCCGAACTCGCCACCCGCAGCGAAGCCCTGCACCATGCGGGCGAGGACGAGGAGTACCGGTGCGACGATGCCGATCTGCGCGTAGGTCGGCGACAGACCGATGACGAGCGTCGCTCCGGCCATGAGTGCGATCGTGAGGACGAGGCCCTTCTTGCGGCCGTGGCGATCGGCGAAGGCCCCCATGACGGCTGCACCGACCGGCCGCATCACGAAGCCGACCGCGAAGATCGCGAGCGTCGACAGGAGTGCAGCAGCTTCGTTGCCGGCAGGGAAGAAGTGGTGGGCGAAGATCGACGAGAAGGTCGTGTAGACGGCCCAGTCGACCCACTCGACGGCGTTGCCGATCGAACCGGCGACGATCGCCTTCTTCCCCTTCCTGCTGAGTTTCGTCGCGTGGACGGTGTCACGGGCGGTGGTGGTCATCTGCGGGCTTCCTCGCGGGTCGGGCGGAGCTGTGGACGGCGGGGTGGAGCGGCGGTGCTGGAGCGGCGGTGCTGGAGCGGCGGTGCTGGAGTGGTGCTGCTGGTGTGGTGCCGGATCGGCTGTCAGAGCTGGGTGCGGACGTGCGCGGCGAGGTCGGCGTGGGTGCCGATCCAGACGTCGTCGTACGAGCGGATGTGTGCGAGCAGGTCGTCGAGGATCCGCAGCCGCGACCGGTGCCCGATGATGTGCGGGTGCATGGTGAGCTGGAACACGCCACCCTCGTCACGCGCGGCGTCGAACTCGTCGATCCAGATCTGCAGCAGGCTCCGCGGCGGCATGTGCGGCCGCAGCCCGCCGAAGCGGTCCATCATCAGGTACGGCGCATCGTCGCGGATCCACTCGACGGGGATCTCCACGACGCCGGTCCGCCCCCCGTCCTCGAGGAGCTCGTAGGGTTCCGCGTCGGCCATGAGTGACGAGTCGTACACGAAGCCGAGCTCCCGGATCACCGCGAGCGTCGACGCGGAGAAGTCCCACGACGGCGTCCGGATGCCGGTCGGGCGCAGGCCCGTCTGCCGCTCGAGGACCCCGAGGCTGCGGTCGACCAGCTCGAGCTCGTCGTCGTGCCCGAGTGCGGTGTTGCGCTCGTGGATCCACCCGTGGACCGCGACCTCGTGCCCGGCGGCGACGTAACCGGGGGCCTCCTCCGGGCGGAGCAGTGCGCAGACGGCGGGCATGAAGAACGACGACGGTGCCTCGTGCCGGGCGAGGAGGTCGAGGATGCGCGGGACCGCGAAGCGCGCGCCGAACTCCCCCTGCGCCATGCGGCCCGGCGAGGTCTCGCCGTCCCGGAGCGCCGGCGTCTCGTGGTCCGAGTCGAACGACAGGAGCACGGCGACCTGCGCCCCGCCCGGCCAACGCTCGGTCGGCTCGTCGTGCACGAGGCGCTGCCCGGCGCGGACGTGCTCCACGTGACCGCGCCACTCGTCCTCGCTCCACTGCCACGGCTGCTGCGTACCCATGCGTTCCCTCTCGGACGAACCGGTGACCACTGTGTCGCCGGTGCAGGCGACTGTAGGAAAAGAGACAATCATGCGCAAGTCAAATGGGGATATCCGTCGTGTTTCCGTCCCGTAACGGGTTATCCAGACCCGAACCGTGTTGACGAGCGCCGCCGGTACATTGATCGGGTGCCCCGCCACAGTTCTCGCGCCGCTCGGCCGGTCCTCGACGAGGTGGACCTCGACATCGTCGCCGCGCTCCACGTCGCCCCCCGCGTGCCGATCGCGGCGCTGGCCGAGGTCCTCGAGATCCCCACGAGCACCGCCGCACGCCGGCTCGCCCGCATGCAGGACGAGCGACTGCTCCAGGTCGTCGGGCGGTTCGCCTGGGAGCTCATCACGTCGAGCAACCCGTTCGAGCTCTGGATCACCTCGGCACCCGGACGGTCACGCGCGGTGCTCACCGAACTGCTCCGGATCCCCGACGTCCAGTTCGTCCTGCACACGTCCGGTCCTGCCGACCTCTACGTGAACCTCTTCCCACTGCTGGGGTCGGACCACGAACAGCTCCTGACCGAGACGATCCCCGGCATCCCCGGCATCCGTGCGACGGACAGCCGGATGATCCTCGAGCCGGCGAAGGTCGGCCAGTCCTGGCGGTTCCGACGACTCGACGCCGAGCGGACCGCCGCACTCGAGGGTCATGCGTCGGGCACGAGCGGACCGCCCGTCCGAGACCTCCGCGACCTCTCGGACCTGGAGTTCCGCACGATGCGGCTGCTCGGCAGGAACGGACGCATCACCGCGGCCGAGGTCGGTCGCACGCTCGGGGTGTCCGCGTCGACCGCTGCCCGTGCGATCCGGCTCCTGGTCAGCTCCGGAGCCGTGTCACCACGCGTCGAGGTCCAGCCCGAGCTGCTCGGCTTCCCGCTGAACGCCATCGTCACGATCGACGTCCGGCCGCGGGACGTCCGGGGCGCGCTCGACGCCCTCGCCGCCCACCCGAACGTCCGCCTGCTGTCGACGGTGACCGGCTCGGCCCCCGTGAGCCTCGCCGGGGTGTTCGAAGGACCGGGAGCGCTCGCGACGTTCGTGCGCGACGACCTCGGTGCCCTGCCCGGCGTCCGGTCCGTGCAGTCGGTGGCGGGCCTGCGACTCGAACGCCGCTACTGGATCGACCGCGATGGACCGCGGCTCGGCGACCAGGTGCAGGACGTCCTCCGGCTGCCGGACTCGACCCGCTGACGCCCAGCGGCCGCGACCCGCGCGCTGGCCGCCGTTGCAGAACGACATCGCCGCTGTCGGGCGACAGCGGCGATGTCGTCGCTTGCACGCGCGGGCTGGGCGCCCTTGCAACGAGCGACTGCGTGGCCGTCGTACGACGACGACGGAGTCGCTCGACAGCGGTCCATGGATCCGCGCAGCGACAGCGGCATCCGGAGCGACAGAAGACGCCCCGGGAACAGAAGACGCCCCCGGCTCCGATGGAACCGGGGGCGTCATCCCTGCTGTCTCAAACAGTGTGCGCTCGAAGGGACTCGA
>NZ_LDQC01000045.1 GCF_001475545.1 Curtobacterium luteum
AGCGGTGCCTGTTCGCCAGGGAAGATCCGCTTGATGCCGTCGCCGAGCGCGGTCTCGATGATCCGCACGTCGCGGGCGAGCGTCGCGAGCCCGTGCGGCTCGAGCGAGGCAGCGTGGTCGGAGCCCCACATGGTGCGGTCGAGCGTGATGTGCCGCTCGAGCGCGGTGGCACCGAGGGCGACCGCGGCGATCGAGATCTGCAGACCGGGCTCGTGGCCGGAATACCCCACGGGGACGCCCGCGTACCGGTTCGCGAGGGTGTCGATCATGCGGAGGTTGGCCTCCTCAGCGGGGAGCGGGTACGTCGACGTCGCGTGCATGAGGACGAGTCGCGCTGTCCCGATGGTCGCGACCGCGCGGTCGATCTGCTCCAGTGTGGACATACCGGTCGAGAGGATGACCGGCTTCCCGGTCACGGCGACCGCCTCGAGCAGCTCGATGTCGGTCACCGACGCCGAGGCGATCTTGTACGCGACGACGCCGAGGTCCTCGAGGAAGTGCACCGAGGGCACGTCCCAGGGGGAGGCGAACCAGTCCAGTCCGCGGAGCGTTGCGTGGTCGCCGATCTCGATGTACTGCTCGCGGTCGAACTCGACCCGGTACCGGTACTCGAGGTAGGTCATGTCGCCCCACGGCGTGCTGCGCGGCGTGTTCTTCATGTGCTCCGGCGTGGAGATCGCCGGCGTGCGTTTCTGGAACTTCACGGCCTGGAGCCCGGCGTCGGCCGCGACGTCGATGAGGCGCTTCGCGATGTCGACGTCGCCGTTGTGGTTCAGGCCGATCTCCCCGATCAGGTAGGCCGGGTGGCCGGCGCCGATCGTGGACGAGCCGATGGTGACGGTCATGGTGCTCCGTTCGGTGCGGGGACGAGCGTGGCGGCGAGTGCCTGGGCCACGGTGAGGTCGGTCTCGTCGTCGACGTCCACCGCGGTGGCGGCGTCGATCGCGGTGAGTTCGGTCCTGCCGAAGAACCGGTGTCGGTGCTGCCGGAACCCGTCGACGCGGAGGACGTAGAAGGCGCCGGTCTCCCGGAACTCCGGAGCGCGGTCCTGCCGTCGAGGACGGACGCTCGCGTCGTGGTTCACGGCGCGGGCCTGCCCGTCGCCGTCCACGCGCCAGAGGAAGGCGTGCGACGGTACAGCGGCGAACACGACGTCCGCGGCACCGCTCAGCACGCGGTGGACGGCGGCCTCCAGGTCGGCGGGGTCCGTGAACGGGGAGGTCGCCTGCAGGAACACGAGGACCTCGGGCACCTCCTCGTGGATCTGCTCGAGGACGTCCAGCACGTGCAGCAGCGCCGACTCGCTCGAGGCAGTGTCCCCGGCGAGGTCGGCCGGTCGGTGCAGCACCCGGGCGCCCGCGGCACGGGCCTCGTCGGCGATGTCGGGTCCGTCGGTGGAGACCACGACGGTGTCGATCGAGGGCGTCGCGAGCGCGGCGTCGACCGCTCGCGCGACGAGGCTCCGCCCGCCCACCTGACGGAGGTTCTTGCCGGGGATGCCCTTCGAGCCGGCGCGCGCGGGCACGACGGCGAGGACGCGGCCGATGGAGCTCATGCGCCGGACGCTACGGAGGGTCGGTGTCGTGGAGGCGAACACGAGGGGGCCACCAGTGGAAGCACACAGGAAGCGAGGGCTGCCGGCTTCCGGTGCGACGGCCGTTCGACGTCGGGGCTAGGGTCGTGCAGTGCTCTCTGCCGACGACGCCCTCGATCCCAGGCCGCGCCGGATCCTCGTCGCCGGGGTGTCGGGTGTCGGGAAGACGACCACCGCCCGTCGGATCGCGGTCGTGCTCGGCGTGCCGCACACGGAGATCGACGCACTCTTCCACGGCCCGGGCTGGGAGCCACGGGAGACCTTCGTCGAGGACGTCGATCGCTTCACGAGCGAGCCGACCTGGGTGACGGAGTGGCAGTACGCCCCGGTGCGGGAACTGCTCGTGGCACGCGCCGACACGCTGGTGTGGATCGACCTGCCGACCCGGATCACGCTCTGGCGGCTGCTGCGACGGACCGTCCGGCGGCGCCTGCGCCGTGTCGAACTCTGGAACGGGAACGTCGAACCGTCGCTGTGGACGTTCTTCACCGACCGCGAGCACATCCTGCGGTGGGGGATCTCGACCCGCGACAAGTTCCGCCGGACCGTGCCACCGCTCGTCCGGTCTGCGCCGCACCTGCGCATCGTGCGCCTCCGCTCGCAGCGGGAGGTCGACGTGTTCGTCCAGCGCCTGGCGTGACCCGAGGTCTAGAATCGTCGCCGTCCGCCTCCGTAGCTCAGTGGATAGAGCAGGTGGTTTCTACCCTCCGTGTCGCGGGTTCGATTCCTGCCGGGGGCACCGACGGCGGAGGCCGCCACCCCGATCGGGTGGCGGCCTCCTCGCGTCCGGTGCCCTGCGGCATCGGCGACCGTTCGGGTCACTCGTCGTCGTCGGACGAGCGCCGGCGGATCTCGTTCGCGCTGATCGGTTGCGTGTACGGGGCTTCGTCGGTCTCGTGTGCGTCGGCCGGCTCGGCACCGGCGTCGTCGACGCGCGTCGACACCGACTTCGTGCTCGGTGCCGAGACCGTCGCTGCCGGGCGGTTGACGTGCGCCTCGGCGGCGGTGGGCCGAGCGACGGGCGGCGGCACCTCGCGGTCGTGGACGCCGGGCCGTGCAGCGTCGTCCACGACGTCGGTCTCGTCGTCGTCGGTGCGGCGCTGAGCGGCCGGCTGTGCGGAGCCGGCCGGTGCGCTGGCCGCCGGTGCGGATGCCGGGCGGGACACAGGGGTCCCCAGGGTCGGGCGCACCGGCGCCTTCGCGGAGGTCTCGGGCACGTCACCGTACGGGCGGGTCAGACCGTCGCCGAGCGGCGTGGTGGCCGCCGTCGCACCAGGGACGACGGTAGCGGGTGCCCCTGATCCATCCGAACGAGCTGGCCCGTTGGAAGGCGCTGACCCGGTGCCGTTCTCGGCCGGCGGGACGGTGGCTCCCGGCCGGGGAGCGGGCCGGAGCGACGTCGTGGACGGCGTCTGCGCGTCCGCTCGTCGAGCCGACGCCTGGTCGGCGTTCCAGTCCTGCTGCCGCTTGACGAGTTCGGCGTCCGGGTCCGGGGACTCGAACTTCCACCGCTCGAGGTCGCTCTTGAACAGCTTGCGCGCGCGGTTCGGCCGGGCCTGCCACTCGAGGAGACGGTCGCGGAACTCGGCGAGGGACTGTTCCGCCTGGAACGAGAAGGTCGACGAGTTCTTCTTGATGTCGGCGATCTCGTGCTGCGCCCAGTTGGCTGCCATCGGCGAACCGCTCACGGGCAGGAGCCGGAGCCGCACGTCGGCGTCCTCGGCGAGGTGGTCGGCGTAGGCACGCTCGTCGTGGCCGAGCGACCCCCAGGTCGCCGCCTTCCGCGCCGCGGAGATGATGGCCGCGACGGCGGCGTTCTTCGCCTCGCGCTCCTGCAGGGCGACGACCCGCTTGGTCGCGCTGCGGCCGATGAGCGCGGCGACCACGCCGGCCACCACGATGGCGACGAAGGGGATGATGGCGCCCGACAGCACCCGCCATCCCGCGTCCGACGCGGTCCAGTCCATCAGGTCGTTCCACCAGTTCATGCGCGAACCGTACCGACCGCTCGGGGCGAGGGTGGGGAGGTCACCCGGCGATCCGCGCATCCGGCGAACCGGCCCGGTGCGGAGCGCTTCACCCCCATCGCAGGCAGTCCACCGCGTCGTCGGCGGACCACACGTCGGGGAACTCGACGAAGCGCCGCTCGGTCGCGACGTACCGTCGCGCGCGGTAGGCGGTGCCGCCGGCGACGTCCACCCGGTCCACGTAGCCGACGATCTCGCCGTTGGCCCGCGTGACCCGACTGAGGTCGTCACGCACGTCGAGGATCCGGAGGTCGCCACGGCTGCGGGCGACGGAGGAGGTGCGGAGCCGGAAGGCCGGTTCGGTCGGGCTGTGCTCGGTCGTGGTGGGCACGGTGTCCTCCTGTGCTGTGGTCGATGCGTCCGTGGTTCGTGGGCACGACGCTACGGGCGACCACCGACACGCCGGGGCGGGCCACCGGGACTGTGGATCCCGGTCTCCGATCGGTCCCTGTGCAGGAGGCCCCCGGACTCCCAGTGGGTCCCGACGTCGTGCGCGGTAGCGTGGGCCCATGACGACCTTCGTGCTCGCTGGTGGATGCTTCTGGTGCCTCGACGCGGTGTACCGCACCCTGCGGGGCGTGCAGGACGTCGTGTCCGGGTACATCGGTGGGACGACCGACGACCCGACCTACGAACTCGTCTGCACCGGCACGACCGGTCACGCCGAGGCCGTCGCGGTCTCCTTCGACGAGTCGGTGCTGCCGGCCGACGTGGTGCTCGACGTCTTCTTCACGCTGCACGACCCGCGCCAGCTGAACCGCCAGGGAGCCGACGTCGGCACGCAGTACCGCTCGGCGATGTTCCCGGCCGACGACGAACAGCGTGCGTTGTTCGAGCGCGCGATCGAACGCGCCTCGGACATCTGGGACGGCGGCGTCGTGACGACCATCGAGCCGCTCACGACGTTCCACCGCGCGGAGGAGTACCACCAGGACTTCTTCGCGAAGAACCCCGGTCAGGGCTACTGCCTCGCGGTGGCGCTGCCGAAGGTGAACAAGGTCCGCAAGGCCTACAGTCAGTACATCCTGGCGTCCTAGCCACGGGCGTCGGGGCCACGAGGAGGTGGTCGATCGATGACGAACAACACGATGACGAACAGCACGACGGGTGACTCGACGACGAGTGACACGGGGACCTGGGTCGCGGTGGGACCGGCCGGAGCCGTCGGCAGCATCCACCGCGAACCGGACGGCTTCCACGTGGAGCTGTTCGGGCGACGTGGCACCGGATCGGTGTTCCCGTCGCTGGGCTCTGCCAAGAGCGCGGTCCACGCCGCCATGGGTCCGCTCGCCGACCGTCCGGAGTTCCGGGCACACTGAGTCGACGGATCGTCGACGGATCGTCGGGACGCCGGTGTGGGAGCGCACCGGGCGTCGCGACGGCCTGGAGGCACGGATCGCCGTCCCTGCACAGGTCGCTCTGGGCGCCACCCGACTCACAGATCGCGGTCCGGGCCGCTGACACGGCCCGGACCTCGCGACGATCGGACCATGAACGACACGATCACGATCTGCGGCATCGTCGCCACCGAACCCCGACACCTGGTCACCGACACCGGCGTCGCCATCACGAGCCTCCGGCTGGCCTCACCGTCGCGCCGTTTCGACCGCGCCACCGGCGTCTGGACGAACGGCGCGACCAACTGGTTCACCGTCACGGCCTTCCGGTCGCTCGCGGCGAACGTCCACAAGTCCCTGAAGAAGGGCGACCGGATCGTGGTGACCGGCCGCGTCCGCATCCGCACGTGGGAGCGCGACGGCCGCGGCGGCACCTCGGTCGAGGTCGACGCCGAAGGCATCGGGCACGACCTTGCATGGGGGATCAGCAACTGGATCCGCGTGCCGCGCCAGGCGAACGAGGTCGCCGTGACGCCCGTGGACAGCTCGCGGGTGGACCTCCGGACGGGCGAGGTCGACGCCGGACTCGGAGTCGACGAGGACGATGCTCCGGACCACGATCCGCTGCCCGATGCCGCCGACGCCGACCGACACACTGCCGCGATCCTCGGCGACCCGGTGGCTCCGACGGGGCTCGGTGTGGATGATCCCGAACCGGCCGATGACGGCGACCCGTCCGGCCCCGACACGCTCGACGACCCGATCGCGGCCTGACCCTGCACCCCACCCGCAGCCGATGCGGCCATGTACCGGACGACGGGCGCCGAGCACGCCGGCGCCCGTCGTCACGGACGGTACGGCACCGCCGGGGTCAGCCCCACTTCTGGGCGATCATGGCGATCCCGGAGACCTGGTCGGTGTCCCAGTTGCCACCGGGCTTCAGGCCTGTGACGGTCCCGTCGATCGCGAAGCTCGCACCTTGACCGCGGGAGTCGGCCTTCGTCTGCCGCGCCTTGAGTCCGTGGAACGAGAAGCCGGTGTTCCACTTCCCGTTGAGTCCCGTGCGAGCCGCCACGTCGTTGATCTTGATGCTCACGTTCTGCACGGTCGAGTGGACGGTGTCCCCGTTGAGCCGGGCGTTCGCCTCCGCGTTGAAGAAGAGACGTCCGTCGAGGTTCAGCGAGATGTACGCGAGCGTCTTGTGGTTCACACTCACGGCAGCGACGTCGTTCTTGAACCAGCGCAGGCCGACCGGCGTCAGGTTGTTCGACGCGGCGCTCATGTAGCCGTACGTGAACTTGCCGTTCTGCACGCGCTCCCAGATGTACTTGGGCTTGCCCTTGCTCTGGGTCGCGCCGGTGTCGGACTGGATGCCGAACGAGAAGGCGTTGTTGTGCGCGTCGTGGATGTTGATGTACGAGGAGTAGCCCGTGCCCGAGCCCTTCGCGCTGATGTCCGCCGTGTAGGTCACGTACGCCGCTCCGCTCGGGGCCACCGCGGCCGAAGCCGGGGCAGCGGGGACGGCGACCGCCGTCCCGAGTGCGAGTGCGCCGATGAGGGGCAGCACGAGACGACGGATCCGATTGTTCGCCATGGAGGTCCTGGTCCTGGTCGATGCCGAGCCGGTGGTTCGGGTCCAGTCGGCGAGTGATGCAGGTACCGTACGTCGGCCGACCACCACTTGTCAGCCCCCGAACGGGAGCCTGCGCGTTCCGGCGGTGCCGCGCACCGCGCCCGGACCGAGACCGCCGCGCGGTCCGCCGTCCGGGTCACTACACTTGACCGCGATATGGCTGAGTACATCTACCAGATGGTCCGCGCCCGCAAGTCGGTCGGCGACAAGCTGATCCTCGACGACGTCACGATGTCGTTCCTCCCCGGCGCGAAGATCGGCGTCGTGGGTCCGAACGGTGCGGGCAAGTCGACGATCCTGAAGATCATGGCGGGTCTCGACCAGCCGTCCAACGGCGAGGCGAAGCTGACCCCTGGGTTCACCGTCGGGATCCTCATGCAGGAGCCCGAGCTCGACGAGGACAAGACCGTCCTCGAGAACGTCCAGCAGGGCGTCGGCGAGATCCACTCCAAGGTCGTCCGCTTCAACGAGATCTCCGCACTCATGGCGGAGCCCGACGCGGACTTCGACGCGCTCCTCGCCGAGATGGGCACGCTGCAGGAGGAGATCGACGCCGCCGACGCGTGGGACCTCGACTCGCAGCTCGAGCAGGCGATGGCCGCGCTCCAGTGCCCCCCGGGGGACGAGATGGTCACCCACCTGTCCGGCGGTGAGAAGCGTCGCGTCGCCCTCTGCAAGCTCCTGCTGCAGAAGCCCGACCTGCTGCTCCTCGACGAGCCGACCAACCACCTCGACGCCGAGTCCGTGCTGTGGCTCGAGCAGCACCTGCAGCAGTACCACGGTGCCGTCCTCGCGGTCACCCACGACCGGTACTTCCTGGACCACGTCGCGCAGTGGATCGCCGAGGTCGACCGCGGCCGTCTGTACCCGTACGAGGGCAACTACTCGACGTACCTCGAGAAGAAGCGCGCCCGCCTCGAGGTCCAGGGCAAGAAGGACGCCAAGCTCGCGAAGCGCCTGTCCTCCGAGCTCGACTGGGTGCGGAGCAACCAGAAGGGCCGCCAGGCGAAGTCGAAGGCTCGTCTCGCTCGCTACGAGGAGATGGTCGCCGAGGCTGAGCGCACGCGGAAGCTCGACTTCGAGGAGATCGTCATCCCGGTCGGGCCGCGCCTCGGCTCGCAGGTGATCGACGCCGAGAAGCTGCACAAGCAGTTCGGCGAGCGCATCATCATCGACGACCTCTCCTTCACGCTGCCCCGCAACGGCATCGTCGGCGTCATCGGCCCGAACGGCGTCGGCAAGACCACGCTGTTCAAGACGATCGTGGGGCTCGAGCCGCTCGACGGCGGCACGCTGAAGATCGGCGAGACGGTCGACATCTCCTACGTCGACCAGAGCCGCGGCGGCATCGATCCGAACAAGAACCTGTGGGAGGTCGTGTCCGACGGGCTCGACTACATCCAGGTCGGCAAGACCGAGATCCCGTCACGCGCCTACGTGTCGCAGTTCGGCTTCAAGGGCCCGGACCAGCAGAAGAAGGCCGGCGTGCTCTCCGGTGGTGAGCGCAACCGTCTCAACCTGGCGCTGACGCTGAAGCAGGGCGGCAACCTCCTGCTCCTCGACGAGCCGACGAACGACCTCGACGTCGAGACCCTCGGCAGCCTCGAGAACGCGCTGCTCGAGTACCCGGGCTGCGCCGTGGTGATCACCCACGACCGGTGGTTCCTCGACCGGATCGCCACGCACATCCTGGCGTGGGAGGGCCTGAACGAGGACGGGACGCCGAACTGGTACTGGTTCGAGGGCAACTTCGAGGCGTACGAGGAGAACAAGATCGAGCGTCTCGGTGCCGACGCCGCGAAGCCCGGTCGCGCGACGTACCGCAAGCTCACCCGCGACTGACCAGTGGCGGTGTTGCACGCTCCGATCCGCATGCGGTGGAGCGACATCGACGCCTACGGGCACGTCAACAACTCCGCGATGCTGCGCCTCCTGGAGGAGGCGCGCATCGTGGCGTTCTGGGGTGCCGACCCCGACGAGGTCGGCACGGACGGCTCCGTCCCCGAGCCGCTCATCGACGGCCGACCCGGTTCGGGCACGATGACCGTCATCGCGGCGCAGCGGCTCGAGTACCTCGCGTCGATCCCGTACTTCCGCCAGCCGCTCGACATCCGGATGTGGATCGGCCGGATCGGTGGCGCGAGCATCGACGTGTCGTACGAGGTGTGGACCCCGGTCGGTCACGAGCCCGCCGAGCTCTACACCCGTGCGACGACGGCCCTCGTGATGGTCGACGCCGAGACGAACCGGCCCAGGCGCCTCACGGAGGTCGAGCGCGCGGCCTGCGAGCCGTACATCCAGGACCCGGTGCGGTTCTCCCGCCCCTGACCTGAACTGTTCGTGACCGGCGCCGGCGACAGCGACCGGCCAGGTCCGTCGACCGGTGACGGCCACCGGCGAAGCCCTCGATCGGCGAGGGCCACCGGCGAGGCCCGTCGACCGGGGTCACCGCGGGACGCGCATCATCCCCTCCTGCGCGACGCTCGCGAGCAGCCGACCGTCCCGTGAGAACATCCGACCGAACGCGAGTCCCCGACCGCCCTGAGCGCTCGGGGACTCCTGCGTGTAGAGGACCCAGTCGTCGGCGCGGCCGTCCCGGTGCCACCACATCGCGTGGTCGAGACTCGCGCTCTTCACGCCCGGCGTGCCCCAGGCGACACCGTGCCGACGCATCACGGGCTCGAGGATCGAGAGGTCGCTCGCGTACCCGAGCACTGCGCGGTGCAGCGCCGGGTCCGCAGGCAGGTCGCCGTCCACCCGGAACCACACCGCCTGGTGCGGGACGCGTTCGCCCTGCACGTCGACGAAGACCGGCCCCTCGACGTGCCGGAGGTCGATCGAGCGCTCGGCCCAGGCCTGGGCGACCGGGTGGTCGATCGCCGACAGGATCGAGGCCGCCGAGGGCAGGTCCTCCGGTGCCGGGGTGTCGATCGGGAACGGGTCCTGGTGCTCGACACCGTCGTCGGGTCGTTGGAAGGACGCGATCATCGAGAAGATCGGCACGCCCCGCTGGTACGCCTGCACCCGCCTGGTCGCGAACGATCGGCCATCGTGGATCCGTTCGACCCCGAACGTGATCGGCAGCTCGGTGTCACCGGGGCGGAGGAAGTACCCGTGCATCGAATGGATGTCGCGGTCCTCGATGGTGGCCTGCGCCGCGACGATGCACTGCGCGAGGACCTGTCCGCCGAACACCCGGCCGTTCGGTGACCAGTGGCTGGCCCCGGTCAGGATCGTCTCACCGGTGCTCGCGCCGGTGTCGTCGAGCCGCAGGGTCCGCAGGAAGTCCGGTTCACTCACGGGCACATCCTACGAAGCGACCACCCCGGTAGGATCCACAGGACATGGGCACCACCTTCACCCTCCCCGACGTCGCCTCGCTCGGTGACCTCCGCACCTACCTCGGGCGCGCCGCCCGGGTCGAGGACGGCTCGGTCCGGCTCATCGCCGACTCCGGCGTCCTGGCGGTCTACACGGCGATCCTCTACCCGCTGGGGCTGCTCGACGAACTGCCGACGGTCCTCGGGCTCCGCACGTTCTCGCTCGCGGAACCGGCGACGATCGACGCGGTCGTGCCGCTCGCCTCGCTGCAGGAGCGCCTCCGGCTGCTGGCCGAGGCACAGGACGCCGAGCACGCCGAAGGCGCCGACCCCACTCGCGCCACACCCATCGAGGTCGAGCTCCCGCTCGAGGTCAACACGGTGACCTGGGCAGCCATCTCCCCGCCCCGCGGTGGATGGGTCCCGCTGCCCGACGTCTCGTCGGAGCTCCTCAAGCGCGCCGCGAAGGCCGGCATCGCCGAGGTCGCCGAGGCCGTCCCGTCGAACGCCGGGGACGCGATCGTCCGCCGGGTCCGTTCCGAGGTCTGGGGCCGACCGATCCCGATGATCGAGCACCTGCCGGCGGGCGCCGGGTTCGCGGGGGAGAGCCTCGGGTTCCTCGGGCACGACCCCGTCCGGGTCTTCGAGACCGGCCCGTGGAGCCGGCTCACCACGTCCCGAGGACACGTGCTCGTGAAGCGTCGGGCCTGGTCCCTCAGCTCCTGACGGACCGCGCGTCCGCGCGAGCGGCGACCAGCGTGGCCACGAGCACGACGACCAGCGTGGCCACGAGCACGACGACCAGCGTGACCACGAGCACGACGACCAGCGTGACCACGAGCACGACGACCAGCGCGATCGCCAGCGCCCGCCGGGAACCGCGTGGTTGGCTGGGCGCATGCACGTCTTCCTCACCGGCGCCTCCGGCTACATCGGTTCCTCCGTCCTCCGTGCCCTCATCGCCCACGGGCACGAGGTCACCGCGATCGTCCGCTCCGACGAGAAGGCCCAGCGGGTCCGGGATGCCGGCGGCCACGCGATCGTCGGGGACGTCACCGACACCGAGGTCGTCGAGCGACTCGTGCACGAGACCGACGGCGTCGTGCACACCGCCTCCGCCGAGCAGGTCGACCCCGGCTTCACCGCGACGGTCCTCCGCGCACTGGAGGGCACCCCGAAACCGTTCGTGCACACAGGCGGCATCTTCACGTTCGGCAACTCGGCGGACATCTCCGAGCAGTCGCCCATCGATCCGCCCGCGCTGACCGCCTGGCGCGTCGCGAACGAGGCCGCGGTCCGATCGAGCTCCGCACGCACCACGATCGTCGCCCCGGGCATCGTCTACGGTCGTGGGGCCGGCATCCCGGCGATGTTCGTCGGCGACGGCGAGCACGAGGTCCGACTCGTCGGCGACGGATCGCAGAGGTGGACCACGGTGCACATCGACGACCTCGGGGAGCTCTACGTGCTGGCGCTCCACCGCGCTGAGCAGGACGGCTACGTCGTCGCCGCGACCGGGGACAACCCGACGCTGCGCGAGATCGCGGAGGCCGGAGCGCACGGGTCGCCGGTGGTCGCGGAGAGCGTGGACGAGTCCCGCAGCCGCCTCGGCGACGCCTTCGCGGACGCGCTGCTGCTCCACCAGGAGGCGTCCGGCGCGCACGCGCGCGCCGCGTTCGGGTGGAACCCGACGCGCCCCTCGCTCGTCGAGGACATGGCCGACGGATCGTACGTGCGCTGACGTCGCCCCCGGCGTCGTCCCCGCCACGCACCGGACGGGAGGCGCGGGTCGGGGCCGCCCCGCGCCTCCCGTCCGGTGCGTCGCGACCAGCCGACGGGCGTCAGTCGAACGTGTTCGTCATCGCGTGCGCGGCGCGGTCGAGGTAGCCCCAGAGTTCGGCCTCGTCGAGGGGCGCGAGCTCCAGGGACTCGACCGCCTCGTGCATGTGGTGGAGCCAGCGCTCGCGGGCCTCTGGCGTGATGCGGAACGGGTTGTGCCGCATGCGGAGGCGCGGGTGACCGCGCTCCTCGCTGTAGGTGCCCGGACCGCCCCAGTACTGCTGCAGGAACGCCGAGAGACGCCAGATCGCGCCCTCGAGGTCGTCCGCCGGGTACATCGGCCAGATGACGTCGTCCTGTTGCACGCCCTCGTAGAAGCGGCGGACGAGCCGGTCGAAGGCCGGAGCACCGCCGATGCGCTCGTAGAGCGAGCCGGTCGCCGAGACGCCGTGCTCGCCGACGCGGAGGGTGATCGGCTGCGCCGGCACGCCACCGGGGCGGGGCGTGCCGGACGGGGCGACGTCGTCGGTCATGGGGTCTGGCTCACTTCTGGTCGGTCGTGTCGTCGTCGGCGCGGATGGCCTGCCCGAGCAGGTTGCGCTTCGGCTTCCGCGACTTCGTCGGGGCGGGGGTCGGCTGGGTCCGGACGGTGCGGAGGCCGTTGATCGAGGTCGCATTCTCCCAGCCGGCGGGCATGATCATCGCCATGGCCGGCAGGGTGACGCCGAGCTCGTCCACCGAGCGCTTCAGCCGGACCCGGAGCTCCCGGCCGACGGCGTCGAGTTCGGACGCTCGGGTCTTCACCACGAGACGGAACACCATCCCGGCGTCGGTGATCGACTGCAGGCCCCAGATCTCCGGCTTCTCGACGATGCGCTGGCGCCAGCGGGGCTCCTGCGACATCGTCACCGCGGCCTTGAGGAGGGCGTCCTGCACGGCGTCGATGTCGGTGTCGTACGGGACGGTGATGTCCACGAGGACGCGCGACCACCCCTGCGAGAGGTTGCCGACGCGGAGGATCTGGCCGTTCGGCACGAACCAGAGGATGCCGTTCACGTCGCGGATCTGCATCACGCGGAGTCCGACGTTCTCGACGACGCCGGTGGCCTGACCGGTGTCGACGACGTCGCCGACGCCGGCCTGGTCCTCGAGGATCATGAAGACGCCGGAGAGCAGGTCGCGCACGATGCTCTGGGCGCCGACCGCGAGGCCGGCGGCCACGAGCGAGGCGCCGCCGACGATGCCGACGGCCGCGCCCTTCCAGACGGCGGTGACGATGACGATCAGCGCGATGACCACCACGACGACGGTCGCCAGGTTCTCGAGCACGCTGCCGAGGGTCCTGGTCCGTTGCACCAGGCGAGCGGTCTGCACCGGCGAGGCGATGAGCGCCTGCGTGTCATCGACGTTCTGGCGACGCTTTGCCCCGTTGACCACCTGGTCGACCACGCTCTTGATCACACGGCGCAGGATCAGGCGCACGAGGACTGCGGCGATGATCGTGATGACGATCGTGATCGGGATCTGCCAGGTGTCGACGAACTGGGTGAATGCGTTCGACGCCCACTTCGAGACGTCGTCGGTCGTGTTCGCTGCCGAGTTCATGATCCGATCGATGCTAGAGGGCGGGGCCTTGGCGTCCCGTGAGGAACCCCGAGACCCCGCCCGTCAGCGGTCAGTGCCGGCGGCTCAGACGTCCGCCGCCTGGACCCGGAGCGCCCGCTCGGTGCCCGCGAGGTTCTCGGTCACGATGCGACGCAGCGCCGGGGTCTCGGGGTTGGCCTCGAGCCAGGCCCGTGCGGCGTCGCGCAGCTCGACCGAGGCGAGCGGCGCCGGGTAGAGCCCGGTGACGATCGTGTCGGCCATGTGGTAGCTGCGCTCGGCCCAGATGCGCGTGAGGACCTCGAAGTACTTCGGGACGAGGCCCTCGAGCACGACGGGGCTGTTCACGTGCTGGTACCCGACGGTGGTCTGGCGGACGATCGCGTTCGGCAGCGCGTCCGAGTCGACGAGCGACGAGAACGCGGCGAGCTTGCCCTCGGCGGTCGGGATGGACGCGCGGGCACGAGCGGCGGCCTGTTCGCCCGACGCGGTCTTGTCCGCCGCGAGCTCGGTGTCGACGTCGGATCCGTCGGCGGCCCCGGCGAGCACGAGGCCCTCCAGCAGCTCCCAGCGGAGGTCGGTGTCGATCTCGAGCCCGTCGAGCGCGACCGAACCGTCACGCAGCCCGCGGAGGGTCGCGACGTGCTCGGGCGTCGACGGGATCTGCGCGAAGAACTTCACGAACTGGAACTGCGCGTCGGACCCTGCCTCGGCCTCGGTCGCGAGGGTCCACAGCGTGTCGCCGACCTGACGGATGGTCGCCTCGGACTTCTCCGGTGCCACGTAGTTGCGCGCGGTGAGCAGCAGCTGCGAGAGGGTCGTGCGGATCGTCGTCGACTCGGTCTCGCTCGCGATGTTGCCGAGCACGAGCCGGACGTAGTCGCTCGCGGGGGCCTCGGCGTCGCGCGTGGCGTCCCAGATGGCACCCCACACGATCGAGCGCGCGAGCGGGTTCGCGATGTCGGCGAGGTGCGCGATCGCGGTCTGGCGTGACTGCTCGTCGAGGCGGATCTTCGCGTAGGCGAGGTCGTCGTCGTTCAGGAGCACGAGGTCGCCACGGTGGACGCCGACGAGCTCGGGCACCTCGGTACGGGCGCCGTCGACGTCGATCTCGACGCGGTGGGTGCGCTCGAGCTTGCCGCCCTCGGCCGCCGCGTAGACGCCGATCGCCAGCCGGTGCGGGCGGAGCGTCGGGTACTCGGCCGGGGCTTCCTGCAGGACGGTGAACGACGTGATCGTGCCGTCCGCGTCGACGTCGAACTCGGGGCGGAGCGTGTTCACGCCGGCGGTCTCGAGCCAGAGTGCCGACCAGTCCGAGAGGTCGCGGCCGCTGGTGGCCTCGAGCTCGACGAGCAGGTCACGCAGCTCGGTGTTCGAGTGGTGGTGCTTCTTGAAGTACGCCGAGACCCCGGCGAAGAAGGCGTCGATGCCCACCCACGCGACGAGCTGCTTGAGGACCGAGCCGCCCTTCGCGTAGGTGATGCCGTCGAAGTTGACCTGGACGTCCTCGAGGTCGTTGATCGTCGCGACGATCGGGTGCGTCGAGGGCAGCTGGTCCTGCCGGTACGCCCACGACTTCTCCATCGCCTGGAACGTCGTCCACGCCTCGGTCCACTCGGTGGCCTCGGCCGTCGCGATGGTCGAGGCCCACTCGGCGAAGGACTCGTTGAGCCAGAGGTCGTTCCACCACTTCATCGTCACCAGGTCGCCGAACCACATGTGCGCGAGTTCGTGCAGGATCGTGACGACCCGGCGCTCCTTGATGGCGTCGGTGACCTTCGAGCGGAAGACGTAGGTCTCGGTGAAGGTCACGGCGCCGGCGTTCTCCATCGCGCCGGCGTTGAACTCCGGCACGAAGAGCTGGTCGTACTTCTCGAAGGGGTACGCGACGTCGAACTTCTCCTCGTAGTAGGCGAAGCCCTTCTTGGTGATGTCGAACACGTACTCGGGGTCGAGGTACTGGGCGAGCGACTTCCGCGCGAAGACGCCGAGCGGGATCGTGCGGCCGTCGCGGCTCGTCAGCTCGTCGCGCACGACCTCGTACGGGCCGGCGACGAGCGCGGTGATGTAGCTGGAGATCTTCGCGGTCGGCGCGAAGGACCACGTCGCGACCTCACCGTCGACGTGCGGCTCGGGCGTGGGGGAGTTCGACACGACCTGCCAGCGGGCCGGCGCCGTGACGGTGAAGGTGAACTCGGCCTTGAGGTCGGGCTGCTCGAACACCGCGAACATGCGCCGCGAGTCCGGGACCTCGAACTGGGAGTACAGGTACACCTCGTCGTCGACGGGGTCCACGAAGCGGTGCAGCCCCTCGCCCGTGTTCGTGTACAGCGCGTCGGCGACGACGACGAGCTCGTTCTGCTCCTGGAGCCCGTCGAGCTGGATGCGGACGCCGTCGTTGACCGCGGCGACGTCTAGCGCGGTGCCGTTCAGCGTGACGGAGTGCACGGTCTTCGTGATCGCGTCGATGAAGGTCGATGCCCCGGCGGTCGCGGTGAACCGCACGCGCGTGGTGCTGCCGAAGGTCTCGGCGCCGCGGGTGAGGTCGAGCTCGACGTCGTACGACTGCACGTCGACGACGTTCGCGCGCTCCTGGGCTTCGATTCGGGTGAGGTTCTCTCCGGGCACGGACGCTCCAACTTCCACTGTGGACGCGGACGATCGTTGTCCGCGTGCGAGGGGTCCCGACGCGGCGTCGTGCACCGGCGGGACGGTCGACTCCAGCCTAGCGAGCGCGCGTACGCTCGCATCCGTGACCGACACGACTGTGGACAACCCGACCGAACGAACCGCTGTGGACTTCTGGTTCGACCCGAACTGCCCGTGGGCCTGGATGACGAGCCGCTGGGTCGGCGAGGTCGAGCGGCAGCGCCCGATCGACGTCACCTGGCACGTGATGAGCCTCTTCGTCCTCAACGAGCACCAGGACGTCCCGGAGAGCTACCGCGAGCGCCTCACGGCGGGCCAGGTCTACCCGCGCATCGTCACCGCCGCCCGGCTCCGGCACGGCGACGAAATCGTCAAGCCGCTGTACGACGCGCTCGGCGAGCACGTCCACCACCGGCAGGAGAGCGACCCCGAGCAGGTCGTCCCCGCCGTGCTCGCGGAGCTCGACCTCGACGCCGACCTCGTCG
>NZ_LDQC01000046.1 GCF_001475545.1 Curtobacterium luteum
CCCGCTGCGCCGTCGCAGTCGGTCCGCCGAGCCGTCACCGGTCGGTGACCGACGGTCCGTCACCGCCCGGCTGGCGCGACCGCGTCCACCGGACGGCGACGGCCCCGGCCGCTGCCGCCGCCGCTGTCGCTGTCGCTGTCGCTGTCGCTGTCGCGCAGCGTGCGAGGATCGTGCGGTGACCGACGTGGCGGAGACGACCCGTGCCTCCCGGCTGGGTTCCGTCCTGGAGGCGCGCCACATCGGGTGGTCCGCCCCCCTGCTCCTGTGGCTGGCCTCGCGGGCGTTCAGCTCGCTGCTGCTCGGCTCGATGTACATGGTCGCGACCGCGGCCGGGTGGCCGTTCGCCTCGTACCGACGTGACCCGTCCTTCTTCACCTTCTCCGGATCGTGGGACGCGTCGTTCTACCGGATCATCGCCGAGCAGGGGTACCCGACGACGATCCCGGTCGACGACGCCGGCCACGTGCTGCCGAACGCGTGGGCGTTCCTGCCGGTGTTCCCGTGGCTCGCACGGACGGTGATGCCCGTCGTCGGCGGGTCGTTCTGGGTCGCGGGGGTGCTCGTCGCGTCCCTGGCGGGTGCCGGCGCCTGCGTGGTGCTGTACCGACTCGTGCGGTCGGTGCGCGACGACCGTGCGGCGCGCTGGGCGACCGCGCTCTTCGCCTTCGGGCCCACCGGGTTCCTGCTGCAGGTCGCCTACGCCGAGAGCCTGTTCCTGCTGCTGTTGTTCGGGGCGCTCCTCGCGCTCGTCCGTCGGCGGTACTGGGTGATCGCGCCGCTCGGGATCGTCGCCGCGTTCACGAAGCCCGGCGTGCTCGCGCTGGCCGTGGCCCTCTCGGTGCACCTCGTCGTGCGGTGGGCGCAGGACCCCTCGGCGTTCCGGTGGCGAGAGCGCGTGGCCGTCGTGGTCACCGGGCTGCTCGTCGCGGCCGCGGGGCTCGCGTGGCCGGTGATCGCCTCCGCGGTGACCGGGCGGCCGGATGCGTACCTCGACACCGAGCTGTCCTGGTGGGTCGGGTTCGTCGGGCGGCAGCACTTCGCGCCGCTCACGCCGTGGTTCACGATGGCGGGGACGTGGCTCGGGCCGGCGGGGATCGCCCTCGTGGTCGTCGTGCTCGCAGCGGCCGTGTGGTTCTGGTGCCGGCGGGACGTCCGGGCGGTGGGCACGGACGTGTGGTCGTTCACGGCCTCGTACGTGCTCTACCTCGTCGCGGTGTTCCTGCCGCAGCAGTCACTGCCCCGCCTGCTCATGCCGACGGCGCCGCTGCTCGGGTCAGACGTGTTCGTCGGTACACGGCGGCGGGCGGTGGCGTGGCTCGTGGTCGGGATGTGCCTGCAGCCCGTGGCGGTCGTGCTGCTGTGGTTCCTCGGGTACCCGTAGGCGCGGGCGCAGCCCGGCGCGGGCCGGAGTCAGCCCTGGCCGGGTCCATGCGTCGAACCACGATTGCGACGTTGAACCGTGCAGGGCGGTCGGTTCGATGTCGGGAACACGGTTCCACCCGATCGGCGGCAGGCACGCAATTCCGGGCCGCGCTCAGGCCTCCGCGTCGAACGTGTGGAACCAGGCCTTGCCGCCGGGGTGCTGCACCGTGATCATCTCGTCGAGGTCGCGGTAGGGGCCGTCCTGGTTGTGGCTCGCCGACTTGATGCGCACGGTGCCGTCCGGCTCGGTGAAGACCTCGGACACGATCGTCGTGTGGTCCGGCGAGTCGTTGTCGTTCCAGTCGAAGAACACGATGTCACCGACCTTGACCTTGTCCCGTTCGTCGATCGACCGCTTCGTCAGCCCGAACTCGGCCGCGTGCTCACTGAGCCAGGGGTCCATCGCCGGGCAGTACGTCCACGTGGGTGAGTGCGCGGCGCCGGCGTCGCGGTTGTACCAGTCATCGCGCTGCTCCCACCCGCGGGCGATGAGGGTCTGGCTGACGTAGTTCGCGCAGTCCCCGCCGATCGGGTTCATCGTCCCGTACTCGGCCAGGTTGTAGTCCTTCCAGTACCGCATCGCGTACGCGAGCTGCCGGTCGACCGCGGTGAGCGCGGCGTACGCGAGCGAGGTCGTCGCGACGGCTTCGCCGACGTCCGGCGTCGGGGCCGTGGTCGGTGTCGGCGTGGCGGTCGCGGAGTCCTGCGTCGCACCGGACTGGCCGTCGTTCGCACTGCTGCCGTTGCCGTCGGAGGACTGGTTCGCCGACGGCGACGGCTCGATCGTCTCGGCGAAGAGCGCGACGTCCGCGTCCCCGGCGGTGTACATCGCCTGGTGCGGGGCAGTGAAGGTGACCTTCGTCGCGGTCGCCCGGACGTCGCGAGCAGCGATGCCGCCCACGGTCACGCCCTTGACGACGTCGAGCCCGGTCCCGTGGACGGTGACGGTGACCCCGCCCGCGAGCGGGACCTGCGTGGGCTCGAGCTTCGAGGCGGCCGGCTCCGCGGCGGACGAGCTCCCCGTCGATCCGGATCCCGCCGTGCCCGGCTGCTTCGTCACCGAGGCCTTCCCCCCGCCGTCGGAGGAGCACGCGGCGACCGCGAGACCGACACCGGCGACACCGGCGAGCGAGAACAGGGTGCGGCGCGTGTACGAGGCAGTCATGACCTCCCCAGGGTAGGCGACGCCCCCGACGGACGGTCCGTTGCCTCGCGCAACCGGGGAGGAACCGGCATGATCGATCCGCAGCAGCCGAACGAGAGGATCCCTCCACATGCCCGAGAGCCACGACTTCTTCGTCGCAGCCGACCCGGGGACCGCTCGCGCTCGGACCCGCGACGCCCTGGTGCGCGAGGGCTACACCGTCGACGACGCCGACCAGGGCGGACTCCGCGCGACCCGCGGCAGCCTCGGACTCACGCTCCTCATCGGGGCATGGGCGAACGACCGCACGTTCCACACCCGCCTCGACGTGCAGGTCATGGTGACCCCGGACGGTCGCACCGTCGTCCGACTGCTCCGGGGATCGGGACGGTCGATGGTGAAGGGCGGCGCGATCGGCCTGGCGCGTGGCAACCGGGCCTTCGAGCAGGCCGCGAACGCGATCCACACCGTGTTCGCGCAGGCGGGCGTCCTCACGGCGAGCGTCCGCGGCTGACGCCGGCGCAGCCGGGACGACCCGACGGGAGGCTCGGTGTCGGTCTGCACCGTGCCGCTCGTGTGGTCGTCAGCTCAGTTGCAGGACCAGTCGCGGTCGATCTTCCCGGAACCGTAGGCGGTCACGTACTGCGTCATCGCGATCTTCCCCGCGGCGAGGGACTTCCCCGAGCAGGCCGCCTGCGCCTGGTCGAGGCGCGCGGTCCCGAGGGCGATCCAGCTCGGCAGCGGGCGGATCGGGCTCCCACTCGGCACCGTGCCCATGATCGTGGCGAACTGCGACGTCGTCGAGTAGAGCCCGATGGTCGCGACCCCCGACGCCCGGAGCGCCGCGATCATGCCCTCGAGCGCGGCGCGGTTCTGCGCGGTGTCCGAGACGTACGACAGGCCGGTCTCGACGTCGAGCCACCAGCGGTACTGACCCGGGTTCGTCACCCCGCGGGTGTTCGCCGCCTCGTACGCGCGGGTGTAGCCGTAGACGTAGGAGCACGCGGTGGTCGTCTTCCACGTCGACTGCGCACCGCTCTGCGCCGTGCACTTCCCGTTCGTGTACTGCGTCGGGACGGAGACCGTCGGGCCGCCCGGCAGCGTGTTCGACGACGGCCACACGGACGCCTTCGCCGCACCCGGGTTCGTGAACAGCGAGTACACCTGCGCCTTCGGCTGCGCGGTCCCACCGGCGGAGCCCTTCGCCCAGGCCAGCTGCTGGGCGAGACACGGGTTCGTGGTGTTCGCGAGCGAGCCGTTCACGCCGACGACGCCGAAGGACTGGTCGGTCGGGATCGCCGTGCACGCGGGACCCTGGGGCCAGGAGACGTCGACGCCGGTGCCCGAGCCGCTCGACCCGTTCGTGTAGTAGCCGAGGACGTCGAGGGAGAGCGTCGCCTTCCCGGCGAGGACCCTGGCGTTCACCGTGCCCGCCGAGGCCACCGGCAGCACGACGGCGTTCGCGAGGGTGCGACCCGGCACGGACACCTGCGTCGGCAGGGTCGACGCACCCAGCGCCCCGCTCACCTGCACGGAGCTGGACGTCGACGCGCCGTTCACCTTGGCGTTCGCGACGACCGCCGTCGCGTTCCGCGGGACGCCGGCCGTCCCGGTCAGGCGGACGGCGCGGTTCGTGGTGGTGACGGCGGCCGTGGCAGCGCGCACGCCCGGCGTCGGGACGTACGACGATCCTCCGGCGCCCGGGGCCCAGTACCCCACGACGTCCGCGTTGACGACGGCCTTCCCGGCGCTGACACGGGTCTGGAACGCGCCGCCGGCGAGCGTGACGGTCGTCGTGTTCGCGATGGTCGCGCCGGCGGTGAACGAGATCGCGGCGACGGACACGTCCTTCCGGCCGGAGTGAACCGGGCGGAGCCCGAGCCGGCGGGACGGGAGACGTCGGCCTGCAGCACGACGGCGGTCGCGTTCGCCGGAACGCCGCCCCCGGTCACCGAGACCTTCCGCGGCGTCGTGGTCACCGTGGCGCGCAGGACCGACCTCGGCGCCACGGGCGTGTACGTGGAGGCACCGCCGGAGCCGTACCAGCCCGCGACGTCGAGCGACACGGTGCCCTTGCCCGCGGAGAGCCGCACCGCGACCCTGCCCGACGACAGCACGGCGTTGGTCCCGACCGACACCGAGCGGCCGGCCGTGACGTACTGCACGGTCTGCGACGACACAGCCAGCGTCCCCGACGCGGTCGGCTTCGCGACCGTCGCCGTGAGCGCCACGGCGGTCGCCGACGCCGGGATGCCGTTCCGGCCGGCGAGCGGCACCTGCACCGTGGCCGTCCCGACCGAGCCGGACCACGCCCGCACCGGCGCGACGGCGGTGAACCGACCGCTCGACGGTTCGGCTGCCGATGCACCGGGCGCCGGGCCGACGACGAGGAGCCCGACCACGACGGCCGCGACCGCTCCGATCGCGACGACGACGTTCCTGATGTGCATGTTCCCCCCTCGGCGCTGCTGTGCGCCTCGCGAGTCTAGGGTGACCGGTGCCGCTGACACAGCCCTGCCGTGGAGAACCTCAGGGAACGACGAAGGGCCACCCGATCGGGTGGCCCTTCGTGTACCTGGTGGAGCTAAGGGGATTCGAACCCCTGACCTTCTCATTGCGAACGAGACGCGCTACCAACTGCGCCATAGCCCCGAGGACTCGACAACCCTAGCACCTCGGTCCGCGTGAACAGAAATCGACCGCCCAGCTCCGGGCGCGCCGCAGGGTTCGTCAGACCGCGCGACGCCGGCGCATGATCGCGTCGAGGTCAGCCTGCTGGTAGACGTCCTCGTCGATGACGCCCATGCCGGCCCACCTGCTCGGCGGCGTCGGTTCGGCGGGTGCCTCCGCGACGGGGTCGACCGATGCCGTCGGTGACGCCGATCCCGACGCGGCGGACGCAGGTGCACGGAGCCCGAGTCGTTCCGCGAGTCGGCCCTGGTCGTGCGAGGACAGCGACGCGGCCGCCTCCTCGACGTCCGGCCGCATGCGCGAGACGGTCGCGAGCGACGGGTCGGTGGCACCGGCCCGGATCGCAGCGGCCTCGGCCTCCGCCTCGGCCTTCGCCTCGGCGACGCGCTCCTTGAGACGCGCAGCCAGTTCGGCGGAGGACTCCGGCGAGGCCTTCGGCGCGACGGGCCGCTCGACGTACAGCGGCTTCGGGACATGGTTCGGGGTCCAGCTGCGGTCGCGCGTGGGTTCGGCGGGTGCTTCCGTCGACAGGGGCGGCGCCGGGTCCGTCCACGCGGTGGTCGGCCGGGAGGCACGGGTCGCGTCCGACGCGGCGGATGCGGCACGCGCCTTCCGCGCCTGCGCGACCTGGTGCAGCTGGGCGAGGACCGCGACAGAGCCGCCGGCGGCCACGAGCCCGGCGACCGCGATCAGCCAGAGCCCGGGTGCCGTGACGAGGACCACGACGGCGACGACGAGACCGATCGTGCCGAACAGGGTCGCACCGAGCCGGGAGCGACGCATCCGCATGGCCGTCAGGGCCGGGACGTTCGAGGCGCGCTCGAGCACGGGCGCCTGCTCCGCGAGCCGACGGGTGATCTCCCGCTGGCGGGCGGCTTCGTGCGCCCGGACGATGGCGGTGCGCTTGGCCTCCTCGGAGCGGGCGACGCGCTGCGCCTCGGCGAGGGACTTCGCGTTCATCTCGACGCGGACCTCCTCCGGCAGCTCGGCGGTCTGCGCGAGGATCCGGAGGGTCTGCTGGAGTCGGATCGCGTTCCGCTCGGTGGCGAGGTACTGACGCCGCGCGGCCCAGGACGGCACGAGGTAGACGATCCAGAGGACGGCTGCCAGGAGCAGCACGATGCCGCCGCCCCAGGAGCCGATACCTGCCATGCGCCAACGGTAGGGGCGCGGGAACGCACGATCCGTGATTGCCGGACGCGTGTTGCGCGTGTCGTGACGGAATCCGACGGGGCGAGCCGTGCCTCCAGGCCGGTGCGGAGCCGCACGGCGCGACGCGAGCCGACGTGACGGACGCGTCAGAGACGGGGCGTGGTGTGGATCGGCAACGCCGCCTCGTCGCGGGCGGACAGCGGGACGCTGCCGACGCCCGGCGGCACCCGACCCTGGACCCAGCGCTCGAGGACCCCCTCGCGGACCTCCTCGGCGACGAGGGCGAAGCAGAAGTGGTCGCGCCAGTCCCCGTTGATGTGGATGTAGCGGCGGCGGAGCCCCTCGTACCGGAAGCCGAGCTTCTCGACGACGCGGAGGCTCGGCGCGTTCTCCGGACGGATGCAGATCTCGATGCGGTGCACGCCGACCGTCCGGAAGCAGTGGTCGACGGCGAGGGCGACCGAGATCGGGGTGACGTTGTGCCCGGCGGCGTCCTCGACGACCCAGTAGCCGATCGAGGCGCTTGCGAGCGACCCGTAGGTGATGCCGGAGACGTTGAGCTGACCGACGAACCGGCCGTCGAGCTCCATCGCGAACGGCAGCCCGAGGCCGGCGCGGGCGTTGGCCTGCAGCGCGCGGATGCTGCCGCGGACGTCGGTCGAGACGTGGCCGGAGGGGTTGGTGGCCTCCCAGGTCCGGAGCCAGCCGCGGTTCGACGCGAGCGCGACGTCGAGGTCACGGGTGTCGCGGAGCCGGAGCGGCCGGATGGTGACCCGCCCGTGGGACAGGGTCGGGATCGTCGTCATCGCTGTGGTTCCTCCGGATGCGTCGAACGGGTCCGGGGGAACTCCCCCGGACCCGTTCGGCGACGGGTCGACTATTCGCCCGCGTTGAACTCCTTGAGCCAGGACTTGAGGTCCGGCCCGAGGTCTTCGCGGTCCGAGGCGAGCTGCACGATCGCCTTGATGTAGTCGAGTTTGTCACCGGTGTCGTACCGACGTCCACGGAACACGACGCCGTAAACGCCGCCCGTCCATTCCTCGGCGCCGGCCATCTTCATGAGGGCGTCGGTGAGCTGGATCTCGCCGCCCTTGCCGGGCTCCTGCTTCTCGAGGACGTCGAAGACCTCGGGGCGGATGACGTAGCGGCCGATGATGGCGAGGTTCGAGGGGGCTTCGCCCTGCGCGGGCTTCTCGACCAGGCCGGTGATCTTCACGACGTCGTCGGTGTCGGTCGGCTCGACCGTCGCGATGCCGTACATGTGCGTCTGCGACTCGGGGACCTCGAGGAGAGCGACGATCGTCGCGTTCTTCTGGCCCTGGACCTCGATCATGCGCTTGAGCAGCGGGTCGCGGGCGTCGATGATGTCGTCGCCGAGGAGGACCGCGAAGGGCTCCCGGCCGACGTGCATCTTCGCGCGGAGCACCGCGTGGCCGAGGCCGAGCGGGTCACCCTGGCGGACGTAGTGCATGTCGGCGAGGTCCGTCGACTGGTTGACCTTCTGCAGCTTCTCGTGGTCACCCTTCTTCTTCAGGGTCTCCTCGAGCTCGGACACGTGGTCGAAGTGGTTCTCGAGCGCGTTCTTGTTGCGGCCCGTGATCATCAGGACGTCGGTGAGCCCGGCGTCGACGGCCTCCTCCACCACGTACTGGATGGCCGGCTTGTCGACGACCGGGAGCATCTCCTTCGGCATCGCCTTGGTGGCGGGGAGGAAGCGCGTGCCCAGGCCGGCGGCGGGGATCACGGCTTTCGAAATCTGGAAGCCCATGCAGGTGACGGTATCGGATGACCCTTGGACGGGGCATGTCGTCGCTGTGGAGGACACGGCTTCGCGCGGGCCGCGGCGGGAAGCCGCAAGAGCGGCCTCGGTAGACTCCCGGGCATGATCCCCGACCGAGGTGTCGAGAAGCGTGCGTTGCGGGCCGAGCTCCGGCAGCGGCGACGCACCAGGACCACCACCGAACGCGACGCGGACGCGGCAGCCCTGACCGAGACCCTGCAGCGGTTCGTGGAGGAGCGCCAGGTCGAGTCGCTCGCGCTGTACCTGTCCGCGCCCGATGAGCCCGACGTCCGGCCGTTCCTCGACTGGGCGTACGAGCGCGGCATCCGCGTCCTGCTGCCGATCACCCGCGAGGACGGGCTGCTCGACTGGGCGGTCGGCGACGGCGAGTCGGAGCACGAGGGGCTGTTCGGGATGCCCGAGGTGATCGGCGAGGTCCTCTCCCCACTCGCGCTCGGTGACGTCGACGCGATCCTCACCCCGGCCGCCGCGGTCGGGCACGACGGGGTCCGGATGGGCTGGGGCCGCGGGTACTACGACAAGACCCTCGGGTCCATGGCGAACCGTCCGCCCGTCTATGCTGTGATCTTCGACGCGGAGTACCTCGACGAGGTCCCGCGCGAGGCCCACGACGAACCCGTCGACGGCATCATCACGCCGTCGCGCATCATCACCTTCCGGAGCTAGCGTGCCCACCTACTCGTACCGGTGCACCGAGTGCGACAACGCCTTCGACGTCAAGCAGTCCTTCTCGGACGCCGCCCTGACCGAGTGCCCCGTCTGCGGCGGTGCGCTCCGCAAGGTCTTCTCGCCGGTCGGTGTGACGTTCAACGGGGGCGGGTTCTACCGGACGGACTCGCGGGCGAAGCCGGCAAGCGGTTCGTCGACGGGCGGCGGCTCGTCGTCCGACGGCGGCTCGTCCACGGGCGGCGGCTCCTCGACGGGCGGCGGCTCGTCGTCGAGCGCACCGGCGAAGAGCGAGGCGAAGAAGCCGGCCGCGCCCAGCGCCTCCTGACATCCTGGCGACCGTCTCGGTACGGTGGGGGCCTCCCGACCGGAAGGAGGCTCACGTGAAGGGCTTCAAGGAGTTCCTGCTCCGTGGCAACGTCATCGACCTGGCCGTGGCGGTCGTCATCGGTGCGGCGTTCACCGCGATCGTGACGGCCATCGTCACGAACCTGATCAACCCGCTCATCGGTGCCGTCTTCAACGCGTCGAGTCTGGACAAGGCGCTCATCGTCGCGATCCCGACCGTGAGCGGCGGGAGCGCGAAGATCCTCTTCGGCGCGATCATCGGTGCGGTGATCAACTTCGTCATCGTCGCTGCGGTCGTCTACTTCGCGCTCGTCGTCCCGGTGAACCACCTCAAGAAGGTTGCGTTCGAGCGCGTCAAGAAGAACGAGGAGCAGACGCCGCAGGACGTCCCGCCGACCGACGTCGAGGTACTGCTCGAGATCCGCGACCTGCTCCGCTCCCAGAACGGCTCCGCGCTGCCGGCGGGCGGTGGTGCCCACGTGGCCCCCACGAACGCACCCGAAGGCCCGGGCATCGGCGGCTCGACGAAGCTCTAGCCGCGCCGGGCCGCGCCGCGACTGCGAACCACGAAACCGACATCGAACCAGGCTCCGAGCTCGGTTCGATGTCGGTTTCGTGGTTGGAAGCGGCAGGACCCGGCGCACCACCCCTCGTGCGCTCAGGCGGCGGGAGCGACCGCGCGGCGCTTGCGGACCATCGCCACGGCGTACTGCGCACCCGCGAGCACGTGCCCGGCGGTGCCGAGGTACACGAACACGAGTGCGACGATCCGGACCCAGGGCGCGTTCTCGTCCACCGTGTGCACGGCCGAGAACAGCAGCACCGGGAGTCCGACGAACAGCAGCGCCGAGCGGATCTTGCCCGTCCAGGTGACGTCGAGGTCCGGGTTGCCGTGGAACAGCGCGCTCGACAGCACGGCGAGCACCAGGTCGACCGCGACGACGACGATCACGACGAACAGCGGCAGGAGCCCGACCAGCACGAGCGAGAGCACGATCGCGATGATCGCCAACCGATCGGCGACGGGATCGATGGCCTTGCCGAGCTTCGAGCCCTGGTCGAAGCGGCGCGCGACGAAACCGTCGGCCCAGTCGCTGACGCCGATGACGACGAGTGCCACGAGCGCCCACCCCGGATGCCGGGCGACGACCAGCAACACGAAGACCGGGATCAGCAGGAGCCGGAACAGCGTGATGAGGTTCGGCCACGTCTGCCAGTCGGGGCGCTGTCGCGCGGTCTCAGTCATCGCCTGCAAGGCTACCCGGCCTCACCAGTGAGGCGGGACGTCGCGTCGGAGCTGGTCGTCGTTCTCGCCGTCGCGGTGCCGCGCCGGCTCCGGCGGGGCGGCCGGGTCGTAGCCCGGCACCGGCTGGGTGGTGACGCGCCTGCGGCGCCGCGCTGCGCCTCCCGGCTGCTCGTCCGTCGCCTCGACCGCGGGGGCGTCGGACCGGACGGGAGGCACGGCTGCGGACGCGTCGTCGGCCCGCGTCCACGCCCCCACCAGCTGGTCCGTCCCGGGCGTGACCGGCCCCGCGGGCCGACTCGCCCGACGGCTCACCGGCGGGCGGGGATCGGGGGTATGGAGATCTCCTGGGTGGCGCCGCGGTCGACGCCGAGCACCGAGGCCACCGTGTTCGCCACGCGGTCCGGGTCGGAGAACAGCTGGAACGCGTGCACACGCACGTAGTGCCACCCGAGCCGACGGAGCACCTCGGGCCGGAGCCGCAGCGACTCGCGCAGGGACCCCTTCACGAGCGACGCGTCGGTCTCGATCGTGACGCAGACCCCGCCGTGGGCCGCGACGAGCCCGAGCTTCCCGCGGTGCCCGAGCGCGACCGGGATGCCCCGCATCTCGAGTCGGCGGGCGAGGTCGACGAGCAGCGGATCGGAGTCGTCCGGCACGTACTCGGCGCTCGTACGCGCGCGGACCTCGGCGAGGATCTCCGCGAGCGCGACCGTGCCGTGGCCCATCCGCTCGGCCTCGATGTCCGACGGCTGGAAGCACGTGACGATGACCATCGAGCGGCGCGCACGGGTCATCGCGACCGCGAGCAGGCGCTCCCCGCCGGGCTTCCCGAGCGGACCGAAGTCGCGGAGGACCCTGCCGTGCGGCGTCCGGCCGTAGCCGATCGAGAAGATGACGCGGTCGCGGCTCTGGGCCACGGACTGCTCGAGCGTGGCGACGATGAACGGCTCGGCACGGTCGCCGATGACGAACTCGGTGAGGTCCTTGTGCCCCTGCGCAGCGGTGAGCACCGCCTGCTCGACGCGGACGGCGTGCTTCGCGGACGCGGTGATGACCATGAGCGACTCGGTCGGACGGGTGCGTGCGTGCTCCATGACGAGCCGCACGACGCGGTCCACCTCGGCGTCGACGCTCTCGACCGCTCCGGAGTCGGGGTCCGGTACGGCCTTGCCGTCGCTGACGTAGTCGAGTGCGATCGACCCGTGGCCGAGGAACGAACCGGCCCAGGGCAGCGATTCGATCCGGCCGCCGTAGAAGCGACGGTTGACGAGCTCGGCGAGGTCCTCGCCGCCGGCCCGGTACGAGCGGGTGAGCGAGAGCGTCGGGAGGAGGGTCGACAGCTTCGCGAGCGCGGAGTCGGCGTGGAAGGCGTCGAGGGTCTGCTCGTCGACCTGCAGCGCCCGGTGGTCGGGGTCGACGGCGATGCGGAACGGCGAGGGGGTCTGCGTCACCGGGTCGCCGAACACGACGGTCTGACGCGCACGGCGGACCGCACCGACGGTCTCGGCGATCGTGACGGCACCGGCGTCGACGAGGATCACGGTGTCGAACGGCATCGTGTCCGCGATCTCGGACACCTCGTAGGGGCTCGCGAGCCACACGGGCGCGATCGACCGCGACAGGTGCGGTGCCGAGTCCTGCAGCAGACGCGAGGTGATCGCCCCGTCCTTGAGCTGCGTCTTCAGCGCGGTGGCCTCGTCCGGCCAGTCGACGAGCCCGACCTTCCAGTTCTCGGCCAGCTGCCACGCGAGGCCCTGGGACACCCCGGCTGCGTGGGCGTCGTCGACGAGACGGAAGTCGGCCTCGACCCGGTCGAGCATGTCGGTGTTCGCGCCGAGGAGCGCCCGGTCGGACTCGAGCATCGACTCGAGGGCGGACTGCCACCACGCGAGTTCGAGCTCCGCCGGCACCTGCGTGTCCGGGACGTGCCGGTTCGCGAGGTCGGTGATGAGCGGCTCGAGCTGCAGGTCGCGCAGGGTCTGCATGAGCTCCGTGCGCTCCTGCAGGTTGTGCAGGACGTCGGAGTCCTCGGCGAGCCGGGCGATCGTCGGCACGAGTTGGTCGACGGGCAGGTTCGCGAGCTGGTCCTCGCGTGCGGTGCGACCCAGCGGCTCGTCGAGGCGCGCGAGGTCCTCGACGACGTTCGAGAACAGCACCTGGACGTCAGCGATGCCGGTGGGCACCTCGGGGTTCACGCCCGCGGCGACGTAGCGCTGCCAGAGCACACGCTGCTGCTGCACACGGGTCAGCGCCTCGTGCAGGTCGGACACGTGCACGCCCGGGCGGACGTACTCGCGGGCGAGCTTCTTCAGCCGGCGGCGGTTCGTCGACGACATCGGGGCGCCCTCGCCTCGAGGGGCGGTGGCCGCGACGAGCTCGGACACCGACCGGTCGAAGACCACGGGCAGGAACCGGTCGAGCGTGTCCCGGATCTCGGTGAGCAGGCGGAGGTAGATCCCGAGCTCGTTGATCGTCGTGAACTGCCGCATGTGGGTGGTCGCGACGAGGTCGTGCGCGCGGCGGAGCAGCGTCGGCAGTCCGTCGGCGTCGAGGTCCTTCGCGGTCTTGTGCGCCCGCTGCGCCCCGTCGCTCGTGGAGAACTTCGCGCCGTACCAGGGCGAGTCGTCGGGTCCGTAGCGGAACTCACCGAGGTTCGCCGCGCTGACCATGGTCTCGGCGACGCGCGAGCGCCCCTCGACCATCGACGCCACGGACGACTGCGACAGCCGTGCGGTCGTCGACGGGGGCACGGGCAGCAGCGAGAGCCGGGAGAGCTCGACGAGGCAGTCGAGCACGGAGACGCCGAAGGACGGGTCGATCCGGGTCAGGGCGCCGCGGTAGTCGATGAGGACCTTGCGGAGCCGGACGAGTGCGTCGTCGACCTCGCGGAGGTTCGGGCGCTTGGCCTTCTCGTTGCGGGCGATCGCGCGGACGACGTCGCGGCGGAGCGTCGACGGCGTGACCGCGACCCCGGGGAGGTGCACCTCGCCGAAGCGGGCCGCGATCCCACGGAGGGTCGCCCGCCGCGGGCTCACCACGAGGACACGCTTGTTCGCCGCGACGAGGCCGCCGAGGGCGTTCACGATCGTCTGCGTGCCACCGGTGCCCGGCAGGGTCTTCACCACGATCGAGTTGCCGGCCGTGATCTGCGCGATCACGTTCTCCTGCTCGTCGTCGGCGTCGAGGAGGAGCGTGTCGGTCTCCGGGCTGCGCTCGTCCGACGGGGTCTGCTCGACCGGGCGGTAGGACTGCTCGACCTGCCACTTCGCGCTCGGGTTGCCGGCGAGGGCGTCGAGCACCGGGTGCGACAGGTCGCCGGTGTCCTCGACCATGCCGGTCGCGACCTCGGCGAACGTCGACACCACGAGGCGTGCGTGCACCGAGAAGCCGGGGATGTGCGCGGTGAGCCCGCGGAGCCGGTCGATGACGGGGTTCGGTGTGAACGAGCCGTCCTGCTGCGCGAGCGCCACGAAGGACTGCGCATCGAGGATGACGCCGTACTGCTCGTGCAGGGCGTCGGCGAGGCCCGGGTTGAGCACGGGCTCGCCGAGCAGACGGACCTCGAAGTCACGGCCGTGCCGTCGGATGGCGAGCGGGCGCAGCAGCACCGGCCCGCGGAAGTGCTCGTCGCCGTGCTTCCAGTCGGCCATGCCGATGCCGAGCTTCACCGCGTCGATGCCGCGCACCGTCGCGAGTTCGGTGCCCTTCGCCTCGACGTGCGCCGCGGCGATGCGGGCTGCTCGGAGCGCGACCTCGTCGCGGATGAGGCTCGACAGCAGCGTCGTCTTGCCGGTGATGAACTGTGCGAGCCCGCCGGGGTGCGTCGTGGAGAGCTCGATGCGGGCACGCGGGTGGTCGGAGAAGCGGGTGAGCGGGCTGGTGCCGCCGACACCGGTGAGCTGCTTCCGCCACGCGTCCCACGCGGGCTCCGCCGCGTTGCCGGCCTGGAGGCGCGGGTCACCCAGGCTGATCGCCTGCGGACTCGTCAGCTGCAGCTCCGGCCGCAGGGTGCGGTCCGTCTCGTCGGTCGCGTCCGGACCACGGTCGGGCACGCTCGACGGCCGCTGTCCGACCGGGGCCCGCGACCCGGTCGCACCCGTCGCCTCGTCCTGCTCCTGCTGTCCGTTCCGGGGGCGCGCGTCGGCACCCTCGACGGGGACGTCGTCGTTCACGTCGTCCTCACCGTCGGTCACCCTGTCCGCTCGCCACACATCGGACACTGTAGGCGGAACCGGACCCGTGCTCCTGCAATGAACCGGAGGTTTCCGGATTCGTCGCCCGTGACACGCGGCCCGGAGGTCACGGTGTGGTACCAACGTGGACATGGCCATCGACGACCGAACCGCTCCGCCCGCCCCGACCCCGTCCCGTCGACGGTCGGTGGCGCCGGACATCTCGCGGTCGTGGCTCCTCGTCTCCGGCAACCACGCCGACCGGTTCGACCGGGCGCAGCGGTCGCGCGCGGACCAGATCATCCTCGACATCGAGGACGCCGTCGACCCCGCCGCGAAGCCCGCCGCCCGCTCGACCGTGGCCGCATGGCTGGCCGGGGGCGGCGAGGCCTGGGTCCGGATCAACGACGTCACCACCGACTTCTGGGCCGACGACGTCGAGGAGCTCCGGGGCCTGCCCGGGCTGCAGGGCGTCATGCTCGCGAAGACCGAGTCCCCGGCGCAGGTGACCGACACGTGGCACCGGCTCGGCGGTCAGACCCCGGTGATCGCCCTCGTCGAGTCGGCGCTCGGCATCGAGGAGGCGACGTCGATCGCCCGTGCGCAGGGTGCGTTCCGCCTCGCGTTCGGGTCGGGCGACTACCGGCGCGACACCGGGACGAGCGCCGACACGCTCGCGATGGCGTACCCGCGGTCACGGCTCGTGGTGGCGTCGCGCGTCGGCGGCCTGCCCGGACCGATCGACGGCCCCACGGTGGGGTCGGCGCACGCGATCCTCCGTGAGCAGTCCCAGATCGCGGTGTCGCTCGGCCTCACCGGCAAGCTGTGCCTCGACACCGAACAGCTGCCCGTCATCAACGAGGTGATCTCGCCGACGCCGACCGACGTCGCGTGGGCGCAGGACTTCCTCGACGACTTCGAGGCCCGCGGCCGCGTCATCCGCGACGGCTCGGACCTGCCGCGCCTCGGCCGGGCGCAGAAGATCCAGAAGCTCGCCCAGGCGTTCGGCGTGGAGGCACGGTAGGACTGGTGCCATGACCTGGTCGAACGTGCCCGGCGGGCAGCCCTCCCCCTCCTCCGGCGACGCGCAGCGTGCCGCGGCGTGGGAGCGTGGCGGCACCACGTTGTTCCCGGCCGGACGGGTCGCGGACCGGGTGTCGACGATCCTGCTCCTCGCGTTCGGCGCGGTGATGACCGTCGTCACGGCGGTCGTCGGGATCATCGCGGTGGTCTCGGCCACCGCGACCTGCGACGCAGCCACGGGCTGCTCCCCCGGCGGGTACATCGGCGGTACCGCGATCGCGGTCGGCGGGGCGTTCGTCATCGGCGTCGTGACCGTCGTCCTCGCGATCGGAGCGTGGCTGCGACGCCGGACCTCCTGGTGGATCGCGGCCGTGGGCTTCGTCCTCGCGGTGGCGTGCATCACGTGGGGCGGCGTCGTGTTCGCGCAGGCAGCCGACCACGGCACGGCGTCGTCGTCGGTCGGTACCGCCTGACGGACCGGACCGGCGAGCCGGACGCGAACCGGGCCTCCAGACCGTCGACCGCGTTACGGGCGTAGCGTCCGCGCCATGGTGACCACACGGCGGACCACGGTGGCCGTGGTCGGTGGCGGCCCGGCCGGCGTCGTCCTCGGGCTGCTGCTGGCGCGGGCGGGCGTCGCCGTCGAGGTCGTCGAGCGCCACGACGACTTCAACCGCGACTTCCGCGGCGACACCGTGCACGCCTCCACGATCCGGCTCCTCGACGAACTCGGCCTCGGCGACGTGTTCCGGGCCCTGCCGCAGTCGCGCCTCGACGACTTCTCCCTGCCGATGCCCGACGGCTCCCGGCTGCTGCTCGGCGACTTCTCGCGTCTCGCGCCGCCGTACGACCACGTCGCGATGGTGCCGCAGTGGGACCTCCTCGACATGCTCGTCACCGCGGCCCGTGCAGAACCGTCCTTCACGATCACGATGGGGACGGCCGCGACCGGGGTGATCGTGGAGAACGGCATCGTCACGGGCGTGCACCTCGCTCGCCGCAGCGACCCCGGCGAGCACACCGAGCTGCGGGCGGAGCTGGTGGTGGCGTGCGACGGCCGCGGCTCGACGGTCCGGGACGCGGTCGGGTTCCGACCGGTGTCGACGTCCGTGCCGTTCGACACGTGGTGGTTCCGTCTCCCGCGGGAGGACGGCGACACGGCGAGCGCACTCGTGCCGGCGTTCTCCGACGGGGACGTCCTGCTGTCGTTCCCCCGGCCGGAACACCACCAGGTCGCCTACTTCGCGCCGAAAGGGTCGGACGCCAGGCTGCGAGCCGAGGGCGTCGAGGCGTTCCGGGCGCGGGTCGCACGGCTCCGGCCGGACTTCGCGGACCGGGTCGGGGCGATCGGCTCGATGGACGAGGTGCACGTGCTCGACGTCCGGATGGACCGGCTGCACCGCTGGTGGCGATCGGGTCTGCTCTGCATCGGCGACGCAGCGCACGCGATGTCCCCGGCGGGCGGGGTCGGCATCAACCTCGCCGTGCAGGACGCCGTGGCCGCAGCGACCGTGCTCGCACCGGCGCTCCTGGCGGGTCGCTCCGGGGCGGGCCTCGACCGTGACCTCGCGCGGGTGCAGCGTCGGCGGACGCCGCCCGCCGTGGTCGTGCAGGCGGCGCAGTCGGTGCTGCACCGGGTGGTGTTCGAGCGGGCGTTCGCCGGCCGTCTCGGGGACGGGCCGCCGCTGCTGCCGGTGCTGCTCGCCCGGTACGTGCCCCCGGTGCGCGGGCTCTACGCGCGCGGGGTGGCGTTCGGCCCGCTGCCGGAGCACGCGCCGGGGTGGGCGCGGCGGTAGCCGTGGAGCCGGGAGCGGGGCGGTGGTCGTGAGGCCTGGAGCGCGCCCGGGTCCGCTGCCCGACGACGCGTCAGTCGTAGCCGAGGACCACGATCGCCGACGTCGTGGTCGTGGTGTCCGGTTCCGGTCGTCCGTCGGAGCGTCCCGGCTCGGGCTGCTCGGCCCGACGCCTCCCCGCGTCGTTCGCCGTCACGACGCACTCGTCAGGTCGTAGAGCGTGGCCCCGTCGACGGTCGTCGACTCGAAGTGCGAGGTGACCCACGACGTGATCTGCTCGGCGTCGTCGCTGCCGGAGCTGCTGCTGCCGCCGCCACCGGAACCGGCGATGAACCAGTGGACCGCACCCGCCGCGACGAGCGCCTTGAACCGTGCCAGGGTCGGTGCGGGGTCCGTCCCGTTGTACCCACCGATCGCCATCACCGGGTCACCGGTCGCCAGCTGGTAGGTCGCGGCGCTGTTCGAGCCCACCGTCGCTGCCGCCCAGGTGAAGGCATCGGCGTCGTCGGAGAGCACTGCGACGACCTCGTCGGAGACGTCGGTGGACCCGCCGTTGAGGGACGATCCACCCCCGCCACCGGCCCCACCGGCCGGACCGTCGGTCCCGGTCGGCGCCTGGCCGCCCTGCGCCGACACCGCGCCGTCGGTCGAGCCGCCCTGCCCGGCGGGTCCTCCCGTGCCGCCACCACCGGCCTGCCCACCGGCGCCGCCCGCTGCGGCGCCGTCCGCCTGGCCGCCGGGTCCACCCTGCCCGCCGGTGCCACCCGGTCCGCCCTGACTCCCTGGGCCGCCGGGTCCACCCTGACCTCCCGGGCCGCCCTGGCCCGGTCCGCTGACCTGCGGACCCGCCGACGGCAGTGCCCCGGTGTGCCCGACCGTGGTCGTCTGCACCGAGAAGGCCGTCGGTCCGAGCAGCGCCGCGACGAGCACGGCGGCGACGGTCGCCACGGACAGGAACCGACCACGCTGCGGCAGGAGCACGAGGACCGCGCCGGCGATCGTGGCGGCGAGGACGACCCAGCGGATCCAGGGCTGCCACGACGACACCTCGGAGAGGAGCACGAATGCCCAGACCCCGGAGAGCACCACGACCGCGGCGCTCACGATCCGCCAGGCAACGGCTCCCCGGCGCTGCCACAGGAGCCCTGCACCGATGCCGACGAGCCCCGCGATGTACGGGGCGAGGGCGACCGTGTAGTACGGGTGGAAGATCCCGCCCATGAAGCTGAACACCAGCCCCGTGACGAGCAGCGAACCGCCGAGCACGAGGACGGTCGCCGACCGTGGGTCGGTGCGGCGACGCAGCCCCACCGCCACGAGGGCCACGACGAGCAGGGCGAGCGCGGTCGGCAGGAGCCAGGTGACCTGGGTCGCGAACTCCGAGCCGAACAGCCGGGTCAGGCCCGTGGAACCCCAGGACCCGGCCCCCGTCGTCCCGCCCGGCACGACGCTGCCGGTCTCGTCGCCGGTGACCCGCCCGAGGCCGTTGTAGCCGAAGGTGAGCTCCAGGAAGCTGTTCGTCTGGGAGCCGCCGATGTACGGGCGCGACGAGGTCGGGACGAGCTCCACGATCGCGACCCACCACCCCGCGGACACCACGACCGCGACGGCCGCGACGAGCAGGTGCCCGATGCGCCGCAGCAGCGGACGCTGCGAGGCGACGAGGTAGACCCCGACCAGCGGGGGCAGGACGAGGAATGCCTGCAGCTGCTTCGTCAGGAACGCCAGCCCGACCAGCACCCCGGCCCACACGACCCACCGCATCCGTCCGGACTCGACGCCGCGAAGCGTCAGCGCGATCGCCCCCAGGGTGAGGAGCACCAGCAGCGCATCCGGGTTGTCGTAGCGGAACATCAGGGTCGCGACGGGTGTCGTCGCGAGGACGGCACCGGCCACGAGCGCCGCTCCGGCGGAGAACCGTCGGCGGACGATCCGGTACAGGACCGCAACCGAGGCGACCCCCATCAGCGCCTGCGGCACGAGGATCGACCACGAGTTCAGGCCGAACAGGCGCACCGAGATGCCGATCACCCAGAGGAACGCCGGGGGTTTGTCGACCGTGATGGCGTTCGCGGCGTCGGAGGACCCGTAGAAGAACGCCTCCCAGCTCTGGCTCCCGGCCTGCACCGCGGCCGAGTAGAACGCGTTCGCCCACCCGTTGACCCCGAGGTTCACGATGTACAGGACGCCGGTCGCGAGGAGGAGTCCGAGGAAGGCGGGGCGTTCCCACGTCGCGGTGTCCGCTCGACGTCGGACGAGTCGGTGGAGGCCGGCCCGGATCGCCGGGCCGGGGAGCGTGACCGTGGACGCGGACGGTGATCGAGTGGTCATGCACCCAGGGTGCGGAGGGAGCATCCACGGACCCGATGTCCCGCCTGTGGTTGCCGTAAGCGGTGTCGACGGACGGGGGGGGGACGCTGGGCGCTGGGCCGTCGTCGCGGAGCATGCTGGGGCGATGAAGCAACGAGTCATCGGAGACGTGTCCGTCAGCGCGATCGGTCTCGGCGGCATGCCGATGTCCATCGAGGGCCGACCGGACGAACGGCGCTCGGTCGCCACCATCCACGCCGCGCTCGAGGCCGGCGTCACGCTCATCGACACCGCGGACGCCTACCACCTCGCCGCCCACGACGAGGTCGGGCACAACGAGTCCCTCATCGCGAGGGCCGTCCGGGAGTTCTCCGGCGCCACCGACGACGTCCTCATCGCGACGAAGGGCGGGCACCTGCGACCAGAGCCCGGCGCATGGGCGCAGAACGGGCGTCCCGAGTACCTCAAGGAGGCGGCGAAGGCATCCGCGAAGCGGCTCGGCGTCGAGGCCATCGGGCTCTACCAGTTCCACCGACCGGACCCCGCCGTCCCCTACGCCGAGTCGGTCGGGGCGCTCGCGGAGCTCCTCGACGAGGGCGTGATCCGGATGGCGGGCATCTCGAACGCCGACCCGGACCAGATCCGTACGGCGAACGAGGTCCTCGACGGTCGACTTGCCTCGGTGCAGAACCAGTACTCGCCGCGGTTCCGGTCGAGCGAGCCGGAACTCGAGCTCTGCGACGAGCTCGGGATCGCGTTCCTGCCCTGGAGCCCCCTCGGTGGCATCACGAACGCGGCCGACCTCGGGACCGCGTACGAGGACTTCGCCTACATCGCGCGGGACCGCGGCGTGACCCCGCAGGTCGTGGCGCTGGCGTGGGAGCTGGCGAAGAGCGACGTCGTCATCCCGATCCCCGGAGCGTCACGACCGCAGTCGATCCTCGACTCGGTGACGGCCGTGTCGGTGAAGCTCCGGCCCGAGGAGGTCGCGCGGCTCGACGCGTCGCAGGCCGCCGTCTGACGGCGACCGGCCGACGGCAGCAGGTCTGCCGTCGGCCGACCACGTCAGCTCGCGGGGCAGTCCGCTGAGATCGCGGTGAGGCTGTCCTGCACCTTGGTCTCCGCCTGCTTCGCGGCGTCCGACGTCGCGCTCCCGGTGCTCTCGAGGGCGTCGGCGTAGTCCTCGGCCGCCTTCGTGAAGGTCGTGAAGTCGGACTTCACCTGCTCGTTCCCGACCTTTGGCAGGGCTGCCTCGAGCCGGTCGGTGAAGCCGTCGACGATCTCGGCGCGGGCCTTCGGGTCCGCCGGGGCGGACGACGACATCTGGCCGGCGATGAACGACTTCAGCTCGTTCTCGAGCAGCTGGCAGGCCTCCTGCTTGGTCTGCGCCGGTGCGGCCTGCTCCGACTCCGAGCTCGTCCCGGTGCTCGCCCCGCCGGACGCCTTCGAGCCGCTGGAGCCGCTGGCCGCCGTGTCGCCGCCGCCGGAGCAGCCGGCGAGGAGCGTGACGGCCAGGACGGCGGTGGTGATGGTCAGGTACTGCTTGCGCATGCTGGTGCGTCCCCCTTCGATCGCCGCACGCCCCCATGGGTGCGGCCCCGTCCGAGCGTACCGTCGAGGGCATGCGAGCGATCACCCACGACGACGGCACCCTGACCCTGCGCGACCTGCCGGACCCCGAGCCCGGTCCCGGCGAGGTGCTCGTCGAGGTCGCGGCGGCCGGTGTGAACAACGCCGACCGGCAGCAGGTGGCCGGGAACTACCCGCCGCCACCCGGGGCCTCACCGGTCCTCGGTCTCGAGGTCTCCGGTGTCGTCCGGTCGCTCGGCGCCGACGTGACCGGGTGGACCGTCGGCGACCGCGTGTGCGCACTGCTCGCCGGTGGCGGGTACGCATCGCTCGTGGCCGTCCCCGCGACACAGCTGCTGCCGGTGCCGGACGCGCTCGACCTCGTGTCGGCGGCTGCACTCCCCGAGGCGGCGTGCACGGTGTACTCGAACGTCGGGATGCTCGCTGGACTCCGGCCAGGGCAGACCCTGCTCGTCCACGGGGGCACCGGCGGCATGGGGTCGCACGCCGTGGTCTGGGCGAAGGCCCTCGGTGCGACGGTGATCACGACGAGCGGTGGCGACCGGAAGGTGCGGGCGTCCCGGGAGCTCGGCGCCGACCTCGCGATCGACCACCGGTCCGAGGACTTCGTCGCCGCCGTGCACGACTTCACCGACGGACGCGGTGTGGACGTCGTGCTCGACGTGGTCGGGGCGGACTACCTCGCGGGGAACCTCCAGGTGCTCGCGCCGAACGGGCACGTCGCGGTGATCTCGACGACGAGCGGGCCGAAGGGCGAGCTCGACCTCGGCGCGATGATGGCGAAGCGCGCCACGATCAGCGCGACGACGCTGCGCGCGCGACCGCTCGACGAGAAGGCCGCGATCGTCGCCGCGGTCCGCGAGCACGTCTGGCCGCTCGTCGAGGACGGGAGCGTCCGCCCGGTGGTCGACTCGGTGCTGCCGCTCGCCGAGGCCGGTGAAGCGCACCGCAGGATGGCCGACGGCGAGCTCATCGGGAAGGTCCTGCTGACGCCGTAGCGCGCGGTGCGCCCGCCCCCGCGCCCGCCGGGTGCGTCAGGCGTGGACGCGGGCGAGGAACTCGACGAGCGCCGGGTGCTCCGGCCGGTCGAGCACGTCGGCCGGCGTCCCCTGCTCGACGACCTCGCCGCGGTGCAGGAACACGATCCGGTCGGCGACCTTCCGCGCGAAGGACATCTCGTGCGTGGTCATCAGGATCGTCGAGCCCTGCCGCTGCAGCTCGGTGACGAGGTCGAGCACCTCGCCGACGAGCATCGGGTCGAGGGCACTCGTGACCTCGTCGAGCAGGAGCAGCTCGGGGTCCGTCGCGATCGCCCGCACGATCGCGACGCGCTGCTGCTGTCCGCCGGACAGCCGGTCGGGGTACGCACCGGCGAAGTCCGCGAGGCCGATCCGGTCGAGCAGTCGTCGCGCGGTGGCCTCGGCCGTGGTCCGGTCGACGCCGTGGACCCGTCGCGACGCCAGCGTCACGTTGTCGAGCACGCTCATGTGCGGGAACAGGTTGAACTGCTGGAAGACGACGCCGATCCGGGCCCGCGTGGCGTCGACGTCGATGCGGGGGTCGGCGATGTCGGCGCCCTGCAGCAGGATCTCGCCGTCGTCGATGCCCTCGAGCAGGTTCACGGTCTTGAGCAGCGTCGACTTCCCGGAGCCGGACGCACCGATGACGCAGATCACCTCGTGGCGGTGCACCGTGAGGTCGATGCCGCGCAGGACCTCGTGCTCGCCGAACGCCTTGCGCAGGCCGCGCAGTTCCAGGACGGGGGCCGACGTCGGCGGCTCGCGCCGTGCCTCCTGGCCGTCGACCGGACGGGAGGCACGACCCGCGCCCGCCTCGTTGCGTGCGGTCACACCGTCCCTCCGATCTGTTCGCGCTGCTGTTGCCGCCGAGCGATCGCGTCGGTGACGCGGATCAGCGGCAGGCTGATCACCACGAACAGCAGACCGGCGACGAAGTACGGCGTGAAGTTGTAGCTCTCCGCCTGCGCGATCTGGGCCGAGCGCACCGCGTCGACGGCACCGAGGATCGACACCAGGCCGACGTCCTTCTGCATCGACACGAAGTCGTTCATGAGCGCCGGGGTGACCTTGCGGATCGCCTGCGGCAGCACGACGAGCCGCAGGGTCTTCGCGTGCGAGAGGCCGAGCGACCGGGCAGCGAGGCGCTGCGACGGGTGCACCGCCTCCATGCCGGCGCGGAGCACCTCGGCGATGTACGACGAGTACGTCAGGACGATCGCGATCGTGCCCCAGAACTCGGCGGGCAGCCGCGGGAAGACTCCGAGCCCGGGGATCCCGTACCCGACGAGGTACAGCACGATGATGAGCGGCAGGCCACGGAACAGGTCGGTGTACCCGGTGGCGAGCATCCGCAGCGGGAAGAACACCGGGCTGCGCAGGCCCCGGACGACGGCGAGGAGTGTGCCGAACACCGCGACGCCGATCGCACTGAAGAACAGGATCCGGATGTTGAGCCAGAGGCCGGCGAGGATCGCGGGGAAGGAGTCGACGGCGGTCTGCGGGTCGAAGAACGACTGCTGGACCGCGGCCCACCCGGGGGTGTTCACGACGCCGAAGTAGACGACCGCGACCACCACGAGGGTCGACACGACCGACACCGCGATCGACCGGCGTCCGCGCTGCCGGCGGTACAGCCGACGCTCGAGCTCCACCTGGCTCGGCGCTGGGGCGGCGACCGGTGTGCCGGCGCCTGCTGGGACGGTCACGTGCCCTACTTCAGGACCGGGGTGCCGGTCTCCGAGGAGAGCCACTTCGTCTGCAGGCTCTGCAACGTGCCGTCCTCCTTGAGCGCGGCGAGTGCCTTGTCGACCTTGCTCGTGAGCTCGGAGCCCTTCGGCAGCACGAACCCGAACTGGTCGCCGGAGCCGTCCGCGGGGAACTGCGCGGACACGACGCCCTTGCCGTCGAGCTGGGCGCCGGACATGTAGAAGGCCGTGGGGAGGTCGGTGACGATGGCGTCGATCTGGCCGGACTTCAGCGCGAGCACCGCGTCGTCGTTCGAGTTGAAGACCTGCGGGGTGACGCCGAGGACGTCCTTGACGCTCTGGATGCTCGTCGATCCGGTGGCCACGCCGATCGCGTCCTGCTTCAGCGCACTGATCGTCGTGGCGCCGGCGGCCTTCGAGGACTTCGTGGTCACGACCGCCTGGGTCGTCCTGTAGTAGGCGGTGGACATGTCGACGGCCTTCTTGCGCTTCGCGTCGATCGAGAACTGCTGGATGTTGAGGTCCCAGTCCTTCGGGCCGGGAGCGATCGCGCTGTCGAACGTGCTGCGCTTCCAGACGACGTCGGACTTCGCGTAGCCCATCTCCTTCGCGACGGCGTACGCCACGGCCGCCTCGAAGCCCTTGCCGGACGCCGGCTTGTTGTCCTCGACCCACGGCGAGTACGCGGGCTGCCCGGTGGCGATCGTGAGCTTGCCGTCGGTGACCGTGCCCGCGGCGTTGCTGCTGCCCGCGGCGTTGCTGCTGCC
>NZ_LDQC01000047.1 GCF_001475545.1 Curtobacterium luteum
CTGCTCCTGCCGCTGCCGCTGCCGCTGCTGCCGCTCCCGCTGGCTGATCCGTTCGCCGACGTGCTGGACGGCGTCCCCGCGGACGGTGCACCGGTCGCCGGCGTCGCCGACGGCTCGGAGGCCGCCTTCGTGGGGGAGCCGGACCCTGCCGACGTGACGGTCGCCGAAGCCGACGGCTCCACGGCACCGGAGGCGGCACAGCCCGAGAGCGCGAGCGTGGACACGGCGACGACGATCATCGTCGAACGGACGAGAAGCGTGTGGTGCTGCATGGTCTCGACCGTAGCCAACCCGCGTCGCAGCACCGCGACAGCGACGCCGTCCCGACCACCGCACGGCGTCCCCGAACCGCACGACGCCGTGGGAACATCTGTCACGGGACTGACACATCCCTGCAGCGCGACCGAGACCGGCAGGACGGAGGCTCACACCATGACCCGAACCGTCCCCTGGCGGACCACCGGCCTCGTCGCCGCCGCGCTCGCCGTGGTGAGCGTCCTCGTCGCCGCCACCGGCGCGATGGCCGCGCCCCTCGGACACGATGCCGCTCCGGTCCGTGCCGACCCCGCCGTCCGCACCGCCTACTACGCCGGCTGCGGCGACCAGGCCGTCGCCGAGCCGGTGTCCGTCCCGATCTGGTGCCGGTCCACCGACCAACGCCTCGAGGACCTCACCTGGTCCTCCTGGGGCGGCAGCCGGGCGCTCGCGACCGGCGTGTTCACCGACAACCCGTGCGACTGCGCCGGCGGTACCGTCACCACGTACCCGGTCGCGGTCCGGTTCGACGATCCCACCCCCGTCGGCACCGTCCAGCGGTACGGGCGCCTCAGCATCACCTTCGCCTCCGACCGCCCGGCGTGGGCCGTCCGCCCGACGATGCACTTCCTCTGGGGCGACCTCGGCTTCCTCTCGGACCAGACACGCCCGTGAGACGTGCGAACGCCGACGGACCCGCCCCGCTCGTCCTGCTCGCGGAGGACGACCCGGACGTCCGCGAGACGACCCAGCTGCTGCTCCTGCGTCGCGGCTGGCGTGTGACCCCCACCGCGGACGGTGTCGACGCGCTCGCCGCGGTGGACACCGAGGTGCCCGACATCGCCGTCGTCGACGTCGCGATGCCGCGGATGAACGGCCTCGACCTCACGGCTCGGTTGACGGCACTCGGCGTCCCCGTGGTGCTGCTCACCGCCCGGAGCCTCGCCGTCGACGAGGTCTCCGGACTCGCCGCGGGAGCCGACGACTACGTCACGAAGCCGTTCGACGCCGACGTCCTCTCGGCCCGGCTCCACGCGGTGCTCCGCCGTGCCCGGGGGGTCGTCTCCGAGGCCGTCACGATCGGCGACGTCCGGATCGACCTCCGGGCCCGACGCGCCGAGCGCAACGGGGCTCCCGTGAGCCTCACCTCGGTCGAGTTCCGCGTGCTCGAGGCGCTGCTCCGGGAGCGCGGTGCGGTGCTCAGCCGGGAACAGGTCGTCGCCATGGCCTGGGACAGCACCTGGCAGGACCCCCGCATCGTGGACACCAACGTGCAGCGACTCCGGCGGAAGCTCGGGCCGGAAGTCGTCGAGACGGTCCGCGGGTTCGGCTACCGCATCGAGGCCGAGCGCGCATGAGCCGGGCCTGGACCTCGGCGGACACGGTACGTCGCCCCGCGGCCCCGAACGAGCGCGTTCCGTGGTGGCGCTCGCTCCGCTTCCGGATGGCCGTCGCCATGACCCTCCTCGCGACGACGCTCGTCGTCGGTGCCGGCGCGGTGTTCGCGCGGACCGCGATCGACGGGGCGACCGCGCAGCTCCGGCAGCAGGCGCTCACGCAGCTCGACGAGACGACGGCGACCGAGGCGTTCGGCGGCAACCTCCCGCCGCGCGCCACCGACGACCCCTCGGCGCTCCCACCGCAGCTCCGACGAGCGCTGGACGCCGACGGCCCCGTCACCTACGACGACGGCGACTCGATGTGGGCGGCGCGTCGGCAGAGCTCCGGGATCATCGCGACCCGGATCGACGACGCGCCCGTCCGGGACCAGTGGGCCAACCTGCAGCGCACCTTCGTCGTCGCCGCCGTCCTGGCCGCGGCCGTGGCGGCCGTCGGCGCCTGGATCGCCGCAGGACGACTGACCGCCAGGCTCCGACGGGCCGCGGCGGCGGTGGACGACACCGTCGCGGGACGGACGCCCGACGAGGTCGTCGGGGACGACGAGGTCGCCGTGCTCTCCCGTGGGCTCGCCGAGACGGCTGCCGCCCTCGCGCGGAGCCTCGACCACGAGCGGGCGATCACGGCCGAGGTGGCGCACGACCTCCGCACGCCCGTCACCGCCCTCGTCGGTGCCGCAGAGCTGCTGCCGGACGGGCCCGACGCCGACCGGGTGCGTCGGATCGCCGAGCGTCTCCGCCAGCTCCTCGACGACCTGCTCGACCTCTCCCGCGCCGCCCACGACGCCGGCGCTGTGCACGCCGTCCCGCGCGACCTCGGGAGCACGGTCGACGAGCTGCTCCGACGCGAGGGGCTGGACGGCCGAGTGGAGCGCGACGCCCGGCCGACCGACACGGTGATGGTCGACCCGGAGCACCTCGCCCGGGCGGTGACGAACCTCGTCACGAACGCCGAACGACACGGCGCCCGACCGGTCGTCGTCCGCACCGAGGGCACCACGCTCACCGTGCGCGACGCCGGACCCGGGTTCCCCGAGGAGCTGCTCCGCGACGGCCCGAGGCGCTTCGGTGCGCTGGGGTCGCACGCCGGTGCCGGTATCGGGCTCGCCATCGTGCTGCAGCACCTCGCCGCGTTCGGGGCGGTGCTGCGGCTCGAGGACCCCGGGGTCGGCGCGGCGGCGGTCGTCGAACTCCGGCCGACCGGCGCCGAGTCACGCTCCGGTGTCAGCGCGTGACCGGGAGCACCCAGAACACGGCGAGGCCGACGATCACGGTGAAGGTCACGGCGATCGCCACCTCGAGCAGGAGCACCACCAGGTCGTCCTGAGCGGGTGCGTCGTCGGTCTCGTGCGTCGGGAAGGTCATGGCGGCACGCTAGGGAGCGCTCGTCTCAGCCGTGCGGCAGGCGCGGCCCGCGGGGTGCCGCGCACGGCGCGCGGCCGCGCGGAGCCGGGGGACGCAGCGTCACCGGACTGTCACACAGCGGTCACCAGGACGACGGACGGGAGGCACGGTGCCAGCCCGCACCGTCCCTCCCGTCCATCACGACGCATGTCGATGCGTCAACAGTCGGCCTTTCTTCTGGTCGCTCGCGAACACGTCGTGGTACTGCATGCCGATGCCGTCGTCGAGCAGCTTCTCGGTCGCGCTCGTGGTGCAAGGTGGCAGGTCGTCGTCCTTCTTCAGCTCGATCGAGGTCGTGGTCGTCGCCGTCGTCAGGGCGTGACCATGCCGCCGTTCACGTTGAGCGTCTCGCCCGCGACGTAGCTCGACTCCTGCGACGCCAGGAACACGTACGCCGGTGCCAGCTCTGCCGGCTGTGCGGCACGCCCCATCGGCGACTCGCTCGACCCGAACTCGGGCAGGGTCGACGGATCGACGCCGCCGCTCGGCTGCAGCACCGTCCACGTGGGGCCGGGCGCCACGACGTTGACGCGGATGCCCCGCTCGACGAGCAGCTGCGACAACCCCTTGGAGAAGTTGTTGATCGCACCCTTCGACGCCGCGTAGTCGAGCCGGTCCGGCGCGGGCTTGTAGGCCTCCATCGAGGCCGTCGTGGTGATCGTCGAACCGGGCTGCAGGTGCGGGAGTGCTGCCTTCACGAGCCGGAACAGGCCGAACACGTTGACGTCGAACGTGGCCTCGAACTGCTCGTCGGAGATGTCGAGCAGGTCCGGCTGCCAGCGCTGCTTGCCCGCGACGCTGACGAGGGCGTCGAGACCGCCGAGGCCGTCGACGGCCCGCTCGACGAGCTCCTTCGCGTACCCGCGGTCACGGAGGTCCCCGGGGACGGCGACCGCGGTGCGGCCTGCTGCCTCGATCTGCTCGACCACGTGGTCCGCGTCGGACTGTTCCTCGGGCAGGTACGCGATCGCCACGTCGGCGCCCTCGCGTGCGAACGCGATCGCGACGGCCGCGCCGATCCCGGAGTCGCCTCCGGTGACTAGGGCCTTGCGGCCGACGAGCCGGCCGGTGCCGCGGTACGTCGCCTCGCCCAGGTCGGGGACGGGCGTCATCTCGGACTGGAGGCCCGGCTCGGCCTGCGTCTGCGGCTCCGGTGAGACGTTCGGGTAGCGGGTGCGGGGGTCCGCCCATCCGAACTGGTCGGCCGGTGCTGCCTGGTCGTCCGTGCTCATCGGGTCGCCTCCAGCTCCACCTTGATCCAGCCCGGCTCGCGCCGGTCGAACGCCTCGTACGCCTCGATCGCGGAACCGATCGGCTCGTGCTCGGTGATGAGCGCCGTGGGGTCGAACTGGCCGGCGGCGACCATGTCGATCAGCGGCGGCGTCACCGAGTGGTGGTCGCAGTTGCCCATCCGGACGGTGAGGTTCTTGTTCATCGCCTCGCCGATCGGGTACTGCTCGGCCGTCGGACCGTAGACGCCGATGATGCCGATCCGGCCGTACTTCGCGACCGACGCGACGGCCCAACGCGCGGCCTGTGACGGACCGTCGCCCGGCTTCCACTGCTGCTCCTCGCCGCGTCCCTGCGCGGAGGCGTCCGGCGCGACCTGGGCGACCTCGTCGTCGAAGTCCGCCGCCTGCTGGTCGTCGACCGCGGCCGGACCGTGCTTGGGGCGCTCCGCGTCGATGCCGACCGCGTCGATCACGCAGTCCGCACCGATGCCGTTCGTGAGGTCCATGATCGCCTGCACCGGGTCCTCGGTGTTGTAGTTGACGACCTCGCAGTGCTGCTCGAGCGCGGCGGCGAGCCGGGTCTCCTCGCCGTCGACGATGATGACCCGTGCTGCGCCGAGCTTGTACGCCGAGGCGGCGGCGAACTGTCCGACGATGCCCGCGCCGAAGACCACGACGACGTCGCCACGGGTGACGCCGGCGAGCTCGGCGCCGAACCAGCCGGTCGGGAAGATGTCGGACAGCAGGATGGCCTGCTCGTCGCTGACGTTCTCGGGCAGCGGGTGCATGGTGTTCCGCGCCCAGGGGACGCGCACGTACTCCGCCTGGAGGCCGTTGACGGGACCGGTGGACTGCGGGCCGCCGAAGAAGCTCGTGCCCGCCTGCGGCCCGTTCGGGTTGGCGACGTCGCACTGCGCCGTCTTGCCCATCCGGCAGTAGCGGCAGGCGCCGCAGGAGATCGTCGAGTTGATGACCACGCGGTCACCCGGGCTGAACCCGCGGACCGCGTCGCCGACCTCGGTGATGACGCCCACCGCTTCGTGGCCGAGGATCGTGCCCTCCTCCATCGGGGCCATGGTGCCGCGGACGAAGTGCAGGTCGGTCCCGCAGATCGCGCTCCTGGTGATGCGGACGATCGCGTCCTCGGGGTGCTGGATGGTGGGTTCCGGGACCTCGTCGAGTCGGATGTCCCCGATGCCGTGCCAGACGACTGCGCGCATGTCTTCCTCTTCCTTCGTGGGGTTTCGCGCAGACCACACAACCCGTCGGCCGCTCCGAGCACGTGGAGCATCAGTCCGCTGAGCGCACCGCTCGTCGACGGTCAGGCGGACCGGGTTGGGTCGGAGCATGAGTGACGACCAGAAGGAGATCCGCGACGACTTCGCGGACGCCGTGAACATGACCGCCTCCGAACTGAAGAAGTGGCTCGACACCGACGAGTCGAAGGAGGTCGGGCAGAAGTCCGACGGCGGCGGTGAGTCGACCGGGCACGAGAGCGGCCGGCACATCGTGCGGATCCTCGAGAAGAAGCAGGGCGACTACACCGACGACGACTACGCCCACATGAAGAAGGTCGTCGGGTACGTCGCACGCCACTCGAAGCAGCGGCCGAAGGGCGACGTGCACGACACGAAGTGGCGGTACTCGCTCATGAACTGGGGGAACGACCCCGAGAAGGACTGAGCGTCCCGGCGTAGCCTCCGGGCCATGCCGAACCAGTTGAAGAAGCCGGACATGTACGAGGAGCTCCGCGAGGAGGGCGCCTCGAAGGAGAAGGCCGCGCGGATCAGCAACGCCGCGGCCGCCCGGGGCACGAAGGCCGTCGGGAAGAAGGGCGGTGAGTCCGGCTCCTACGACGACTGGACGGTCGCCGACCTGCGGAAGCGGGCGAAGGAGCTCGGACTCACCGGGTACTCGTCGAAGCGCAAGAGCGACCTGATCGACGCCCTGCGCAACCACTGACTCCGGACGTCACGCCACGTGGGCGTTGGTGCGGACGGAGGGCAGCCGGTGGTGGTCGCGGACGAGGGCGCGGACCTCGCGCAGGCGTCGGTCGATGCCCCACTTCGTGACCAGGGTCAACGACTCGCGGACGATGTTGCCGCTCATCTTCGAGACCCCGTGCTCACGCTCGGTGAACGTGATCGGTGTCTCCACGACCCGCAGCCCCGCCTCGAGGGCACGCCAGCACAGGTCGACCTGGAAGCAGTACCCCTTCGACGCGATCCCCGCCAGCTCGATCCGTTCCAACGCGCT